>NZ_JBSFJX010000015.1:106437-113962 GCF_053598275.1 Streptomyces sp. NPDC001156
GGGCGACAGGACCCTGTCGCCGACGACCAGGACTGACGGGGAACACGCTTGGTTGTACGCGCGGGACTTGGCAGTCCGACTCCGGCCTACTGTCCCTCTCCGCCTTTCATGTGCCGGACCAGTGTGGCGCGGCCGCTCCACTGAGGTCAGGTGGCTTGGGGTGTCGCTCTCTCGCGAAAGGAGGACCGCTCGGTCGGGCCTGACGGCCAAGACCTCGCGTCCGAGAGCAGCCCATGGCCGGTGGCAGTTCGCCCGATAACGAAGGCGCAGCGGGCTGAGAATCACCGAAGCCGACCCTTGCCTGCTGATCGCCGCTCTTCCAGCACGCCCAGAATCCGGTGGTAGTCGGGCGTCACACGGTCACTGGCAGTGGACTCGGCCGCGGAGGCGGCCAGGGCCTCGACCAACCCCTCCCGCGCGATCGCCCCCCGCTCCAGCTCGATCTCCGCGGCCTCCAACGCCTCAGCCAACCATGCGACTTCCTCCCGCAGGCGCTCCACCCGCACACGGGCAGCCGTCTCCCGCTCCTCCTGCATTCCCTGCATCGACGCCACCGCGCACCCCTCGACCATGAAGCGAACACAAGACGCCGCATCCTCCTTCACTTCGAGCGAAACCATGCCTGACCAGCAAGAGTCAAACGATCACGTTCGGGTGGGAGACGGCTTCTAACAGAAGTCGAGCCGATCACCTGGCGGATCCCTGCCGTATGGCGGGAGTCCGCCTTCCGAAGTTCTTGCGGCGCGAGCCCTTCTTCCGGAACCGTGCGATCCACATCTCTCGGGCTGCCCCGCCTTGCTCCGCGGCGCACTGGTTCGACCTGCAGGAGGTTCCTCAATGAATCGTGTCCATAGACCGGGAAGGCGGCTCAGTACCGTCCTTCTCGCGGTCATGGCGACCAGTGCTGCGATGCTCCCTTCGACGTCTGCGGTGGCTGCCGCCGCGCTTGCGTCCCCTTCCCCGGCTTCGGGCTTGAGCGGGTCTTCCGCCACCCATGAGCCCGCCGTCAAGACGCCACTGGGCAAGGGCCTGCCGGTTCAGCAGCCCAAACAGCGCACCGGCCAGGTGCCGGGCCAGGTCGTGGTGACCCTGTCCGCAGGCACGTCGGTCACCGGGAAGCCGCTGACCGGCCACCGGTTGTCGACGTTGGCTCCGCAGACGGACAAAGCGGCTGTGAACTCCGCCCTTCGTGCGGTCGGCGCCAAGACGATGCGCTCCGTCATCCCGGCGCTGTCCCAGTCCTCTGGAACTGCGCTCCGCAAGAACGCCGCCTCGCAGCCGGCCGCGGACTCCGCTCTGTCGCGCACCTACGTGCTCCAGACGGCGGAGCGTGACTCCGCGGCGGTGGCGAAGAAACTGCGCAAGACGCCTGGCGTTGCGTACGCGGAACCGGACCGCTACGTCAACACGCTGGACGTGCCGGGCCAGCAGCTGCCCGCGTCCGTGGTCAAGGCCGCCGCACGGGCGGCGGCAGCGCAGGCTCATGCGAAGCCGTCGGATACGGCACGTGCCACCACCGGCTCCGATGGGATTCCCAGCAACTACGGACTGGCGGATTCCGCTCAGGCGCTGCTCAACGCCGGCGGGGTCGACGCGACGGGCGCCTTCGCGACGCTGAAGGACAAGTTCGGGCAGGAGCCCGGGGACGGCGAGATCATCACCAACGTCTCCATCGGAGACCTGGTGGACCAGTCGATGGTGAACGACAGCAACCCGGCAGCTGTCAAAAGCGGAGCCACCACCATCCTGCAGGATGGTCAGCGCTACCTCGACCTGCCGTCGATGCCGCTCATCCCGACCTATGTGTCCGATGGGCAGGGCGGCCTCAGCGGCTCCGCCTCGGTTCAGGGTCAGGACCCCGCACTGGACGAGGTCCTGCTGGACTTCAGCGTCATGAGCCCGCTGCCGCACGACCTGCAGCGGCCTGACCGGGTCGGGAGCGGCTACACCGACCTGCTCGGCATCGCGCCTGGTGCCAAGTACCGTCTCGTCGTCCCGCAGACCCCGACGACCGATCAAATAGCATCGGCGCTCATGGCGGCGGCCAACCAGTCGCCCCGCCCCAACGTGATCACCGCCAGTCTCGGCATCGGCACTGACACCCTGGGCTTCGCCGGGCGCTACCTGGAGGACGACCCGGTCGTCCGCGCCACCGTCCAGCACATCGTCAAGCAAGACGGCATCGTGGTGGTCATCTCCTCCAACGACGGCACCCGCCTGTTCACCAAGGCGGCGGTGGGCCCGGACGGCGGCAGCACACCGACCGACCTGGCTGCCGACGATGCCGCGGCCACGAACATCGACGACGTCGCGGTGTCGTCGGTGCCGTCCCGGGACCCGGACACCGGCGCCATCGCAGCCGGCGGCACCACCCTGGACGACACACTTGCCGACCCGGCGGGCAGCCCCACCGTGGCGGAGACCCGCATCAGCGGCTTCGGCTCGTTCTCGTCCGGCTTCGGCAGCCGAGTCGACCTCTCCGCACCCAGCGACAACATCCCCGCGTTCGTCCACCCCGTCAAGACGCTGTTCACTCCCGCCGGCGGACCCTCGGACGTGAATGTGAGCCTCAACGGGGGCACGTCCGCGTCCGCTCCGGAGATCGCAGCAGCGGCGGCCGTGGTGCTGCAGGCGTCCCAGCTGGCCGGGCACCACCTGACGCCCGCCGATGTCCGCACCCTGCTGGAGCACACCGGGCGACGCGTCGCCAGCCCGCGGCAGATCGACCAGACCCTGCACGTGGGACCGCAGATCGACGTCACCGCAGCCACCCAGGCGGCTCTCGGCTCCGCGTACCAGGACAAGCCCGCCCTGGTGCGGCTGTCAGTCGCGCACCGGGTGACCCGCGGCAGCCTCGGCGGCATGTTCACGGAGACCACCGACCCGAACCGCATCGACCTCGGTGACGCCGCCTCCGGGGGCAACGGAGAGGGCCTGGTGGGTCCGGTCACCTTCGCGGGCGACGTCACGGGCCTGCCCAGCGACACGGACGCCCAGTACCGGCTCACCGTGGGCTCCACCGTGTGGACGTCCGACACCCCGGCGATCCGGGTGACGCCGACTCAGCTACTCACCGCGGCAGGCCTGCCGGTCGTATCCACCAGCGACCGCAGCCTCGACGTGCACTACGACGTGCTGGTCAAGGGCAACGTGGTCGCGAGTGCCGCCCGTACGATCACCGTCGGTCCCTCCGACGGCACATATGCGGAAGCCCACGGGCCGACGGCGCCCGCGGTCGCCCCGCTGGGACACTCGGTCACCGTGCACTACGACCTGACCGGTGTCAGGGGGACGTCCAACCCTGCCATCGCCGTGTCCGGCGTGGGCCACTGGAACCCCGGACTCGGACCGATCTTCTACCCGGCCTGGACGCAGCCTCTGACCGGCACCTCCGGCAGCGTCACCATTCCGGCCAGCGCCTTCCACGGCGGTGCCGGCCTCTACGGCATCGGCATCATCCAGAGGTCCGGGAACGTCGCCAACAACGTCTACGCCGAGTTCACTCCGATCCGCATCGGCACCGACCGTGCCGAGGACCGCCCGGTGGCGCCGCTGATCACCGAGGCGAGCGGAGTCCCCGGCCACTTCGCCATGGCCGACCGCGCCCACCCGGAGTTCCGTCTCAAGTACGACACCAGCGCCGTCCACGGGGCGGCCGCGGCCGAGGTGGAGTTCTCCGCGCCGGGGCCGACGGGTGGCAACAGGTACAACACGTTCGACAACCCCAATGGATCGCAACTGGACAATGACGGCATCAACACGCCGTCCGTCCTCCACCAGACGCTGTCCGGAACGTCGGGTACGGCCGGCCTGGACATCCTCAAGCTGGGACTGCCCACCTCCGAGCTGTACAACGTGCGCGTGCTGGCCCTGGACAGCCACCACCATGTCATCGGACAGGCGTCGCCGACCGCGGAGTTGGAGGTCGACGACGGTCTCGCTCCGGACGGCGCACAGGTGCTCGACTTCGCCTTCGCCGGCAAGGACTCGCTGGTCTCCCTGCTGGGCCAGGACGGAACGTCCATGGTGCGGCCGTACGACCCGGCAACAGGCACCTACGGCCCGGCCCTGACCACCGACAGCACACCGAAGTCCACCTACGCGGTGACCGGGGTGTCAGCCACCGCTCACCGGGCCCTTGTGGCCCACCAGGCCCAGCCGAACGGCGACGTCGACCTGCAGATCTGGGACACCGCGAACCGGACGATGGTCGCCCAGCAGACGCTCTCCGCCTCGGACTACACCTTCGTGAACGCCAAGGTCGATCCCGTCCGGAACCGGGGTGTCGTCCTGCTCCACCGGGTGTCCGACAACACCGACGTCCTGCTGCCGATCAGTCTGACGACGGGCGCCCCCTCCCCCGTGATTTCGATCCCGGTCTCCGGCGCGGGAGTCACAGACCCAAGCGCCGCCCCCGTCCAGTGGTCGCAACTGGCCATCGACCCCAAGGACGGCACGGTCGTCCTGCTGCCCACCGGTATCTCGTTCTGTTCGGGCAACGTCAACGCGCCTCGCATGGACCTCGACACCGGTACCGCCACGCTGGCCGGGGACACTTCCCGGTGCAGTCACGGCCTCGCGATCGACGATGCGGGCAACCCCTACAACGCGTCGAACACGGGGTGGAGCACCAAGCTGCCCGCCCCCAGCGTGATCACCAAGATCGACCCCAGTGGTGAGCCCGACTCGATGCTCGTCCGCCAGGACCGGAGTGGTTCCGAGCTCACCATCGACGGCGGGCGCGACCTCGCCTTCGAGAAGTTCAACGGACCCGACGGCCTCCACCTCTTCGGGCTTCCGACGCTGGTCTTCGACAACAACGCGATGGGACAGATGGACGTCGTGGACCTCAAGACCGGCGAGCGCGTGAAGACGATCAACGGCACATACGCGTACCCGGACGGCAGCCCGCTGATGACCTTCCCGCTCGGCGCGACCCGGCAATCCCAGGACGGACAGTCCATCCAGCTAGACCCCACCACCCGCACGGGATACACGATCGGCATCAACCGCCAGGAGATCCAGCAGTTCTCCTACTGATGTCGAGCTGACCACCGGCAGCTGACAGGGGGCGAGGAACGGCAGTCCGTTCCTCGCCCCCTGGCGCACCCTGGTTCGGCAGAACAGGGGTTCAAGGACCAGACGCCAACTCCTGAAGTGCTGCTCCTCAAGCGTCTCTGATTGGCTTAGCGAGCCTGAGCGTTGCTCAGCCTTGGGAGCCAATCGCCTTCGTGCCCTGGTACTGAACGACAGGAGCCGCCAGCCCGCGTGGCACGTCCCTCCGGACGCTGGTCGACCGGGCCGCAAGACCCGACCGAGGAGGGTGCCCGACGTCGCCTGGGCGCCGGGCGTGCGCGTAGCACTCTGCCACAGGTCCCGTTCAGAGATCGGAGAACCGCTTTGCGGTAGGTCTTGCGTTCCCGGAATGTCGTCATGGCTGTCGCTCCAGGGCTTCTGGCCGGCGGTGCGGGCGATGATTGAGGGCGGCTGTGCGGCACTCACCGTCTGGTCAGACCTCGTCTCCGGGATCGTGCTCGAAGGACGATTCGCTGGACGCCAGCCAGGACTGTGCTGGCTGCGCGGCATGAGAGGTGTCGATGGTGAGGTGGAGACGGGTCGCCCCTTCGCGGCCGGCTGGGTAGCTGCGCTGCTCAGTCGAGGCGAAACAACAACGCAGTACTTGTGCGACGCGTCGAGCGACCTCCGGCGTTGCCGCGATGATGCGGACCTCGGCGTGCTCTGCGGAGGGCAACGGTTCATGATTCATGGCGTACCTCCTGCGGACGCGTTGAGGACGTACGAGCCGTCACCGAAGGTCTGGAGCAGGAGTCTGCCGCGCGTGCACGTACGCCCCTTCCTGAAGCGTATGCCCGCGCCTGTCGCCGTCGCCGCGGGTGGTCGGCCTCTGGGTCGATGATCCGTCATGGTCAGTGACATTTTGTGCACATTCAGTTTACTGGTGGCGGCGTGCCGCGGCGCCGAGGCAGACGGGGGCAGCGATCTTCTTCGTCGGCGTTTCCGCTGGTGGCAGGCAGGTCGCCGCGCGGTCTGCAAGGGGACCCGAAGCCAGTTCGAACCTGACGGGGGCGCTCCGACGACATGCTGACAGGCCGTCGGCGGGCGCGCACCTCTACTGGAAGCTTCCGACTGCGGCATCCGGCCGGCCTGCCGGTCTGTTTCATGAAGCCGAGCGCGATAGTCGCACGGCGGTCCGTGCATGCCTGCACCCACCTGCTGATGCCATGCATCCAAGGCCTGCGCCTGTGAGACGCCGATGCGCCGACTGCTATTACCGCTCTACACCGACGGCCTGATCGAACGCCGCCGCGAAGACATCGACACCGGCCTCGCCCGGCTCGCCGACTCCTTTGCCCGCCACCGGGCAGCCGACCCCGAAAGCCTCGCCGACGCCGTGCTCAGCGACCTCCTTCCACCCTGTGACGCCACCGACGACACCGCCCCGCTCGCCGACGGCAGGCGGCGCGCCACCGCGCCCGGGGCAGGCCGTGGGGCAGCGCTGTTGTGCGACGACGTTTGCGCTGGTGTCGACGTAGGTGTCGGTCGCGCTCCCCAAGTAGTTGACAAATGAACTAGGTGGTTTAATCTTCATCTATCTCGTGGGCGGTTCACGTGGGGCCGCCTGCGCGAGGCCTCCGCACCACCCGCCCTGGTCGGTCGTCGCGCACGAACGCATTCCCAGAATTGGAGACAACCCGTATGACCACCCCTGTCCGCCTCGCCGTCATCTACTACTCCTCCACCGGCTTCTCGGCAGAGATCGCCAAGGAGATCGCGGAGGCAGCCGAGAAGGCCGGCGCTGAGGTACGCCTGCTGAAGGCCGCCGAACTTGCCCCCGAGGCCGCCATTGCCTCCAACGAGGCCTGGGCCGCCCACGCAGCGGCCAGTGCTGGCGTTCCCGAGGCCACGCCCGCCGACGTCGAATGGGCGGATGCGGTCATCTTCGGCACCCCCACCCGCTTCGGGAACATCTCTTCCCAGCTGAAGCAGTTCATCGACACCCTCGGCGGCCTGTGGGCCCAGGGCAAACTGGCCAACAAGGTCTACAGCGGCTTCGCCACGACCGCCACCGCGCACGGCGGCCAGGAGTCCACGCTCCTCGCCCTGTACAACTCCATCCACCACTTCGGCGGCATCATCGTGTCCCCCGGCTACACCGACCCCGTCAAGTTCGTCGACGGCAACCCCTACGGCACGTCGCACGTCGACGCCCAGGGCAACAACCCGGTCGGCGAGCAGACCCGCAACGCCGCCCGACACCAGGCCGAGCGCGTGGTCCAGCTCGCCGGCGCCCTCAAGGCCGGCCTCGCCTGACCCACCCGGACAGCCGCTACCGCGCGCTCGTTCCCCACACGACCGGGCGGCGAACCGCAGCGCGCTGGTCGATCACCGGGCCGGGCGGGTCGACGTCAATTCACCAAATGCCTCCGAGGACGCCCCGGCCTTCAGGCCGGGGAGGAATCGGACCCCTGCGGAGCAGGGCAGGAAACGGGGTTTCGCCCCCAGG
>NZ_JBSFJX010000016.1:0-112303 GCF_053598275.1 Streptomyces sp. NPDC001156
ACCCGGGGCCGCACCCACGCGGCAGCCCACAAGCCGGGACATCCCGGCGGCCAAGGGCCTCTGCTCGACACAACACCACCGCCCGGTACCGGACAGACCCCGAATGAGACCCGACCCGCAACCATGCGGTACAAGGCCCACGTCGAAACAGCCGGCTGCACGGACAAGCGCCGCCCAGCCGCGCCAGCTCCGCACAGACACCGGACGGGCATCACAGCACTACGTGATGACTCTTAGAAGAACGTACGGATGTAGTCGACGACCGTGCCGTCCGCCTCGGCCACCGGGATCAGCTGCCACTTGTCGAATGACGTGCACGGATGGGACAGGCCGAGCCCGATCCAGTCGCCGACCTCGACGTCCGCTTCGGGGGCCGTACGGAGCCAGGCGTGCTGGTCGGAGAGGGCGGTCACCGAGACGCCCGTGGCCGGCCGCTCCTCGCCGTCCCGGCGCAGCACCTGGGCGAAGGGCAGGTCCAGGTCGTAGGCCGCGTCCCGCTTGCCCGCGTTGGCGAAGGCCTGCTCCGGGGAGGGGCGGGAGACCACCTGGGCCCACAGGCGGAACGCCGGCTCCAGCCCGCCCTCCTGCGGGACGCGGGTGAACGGGGTGAGCTTGCGGTAGTGACCGTCGTCGTGCGACACATAGGCGCCCGAGCGCAGCAGCTTCAGCACTGGTGCGGAGAGTTCCGGGATGTCCGCGAAGACGTCCGCCACCGCGTCGAACCACGCGCTGCCGCCCGCGCTCACCACGATCTCGCCGAGACCGGCGAAGCGGCCCGCCTTGTCGAACTCCCCGGCCAGCGCGGTGAGCCGGCGCAGCCAGGCGCGTACCCGGTCCGGGTCCGCCTGCGGCACCTCGCCCTCATACCCCGCCACGCCCACCAGCCGAAGGGTCCGCGTCGCCGCCACGGCGTCCGCGACCACCGCGCACTCCTCCTCCGTGCGGACGCCGGTCCTGGCACCGTCACCGGCCGCCAGCTCCACGACCACGTCGATCCGGCGCGCCGTCCCCTGCAGCGCCGCGTCCATCAGGTCTACGCCGCGTACCGAGTCGACGTAGCAGATGAAGTGGAACTCCTCGTCCGCGGCGAGGTCCGCGGCGAGCCCGCGAAGGGCCGCCGGGTCCACGAGCTCATTGGCGAGGAAGACCCGCTGGATGCCGAACTCCCGTGCCACACGCACCTGGTGGGGTACCGCGAGGGTGATGCCCCAGGCGCCGTGTTCGATCTGGCGGTGGAAGAGCTGGGGTGCCATGGACGTCTTGCCGTGCGGGGCGAAGGCGAGGCCGTGGTGGGCCGCGTACGTCTCCATGAGGCGGACGTTGTGGTCCAGCCGCTCGGCGGACAGGGCGAGGACCGGGGTGGTGAAGCCGCCGGTGAAGAGATTGCGGCGCTCGGCCGCGAGTTCGGCGAGTGTCAGGCCCTGGGCGTCCGGCGGGAGTCCCTTGAAGCGGTGGTCGACGCGTTCCGCCCCGAGGGCGGCGAGGCGTTCTGCGGCGGTGGCTGCGTCCATGGGGCCTCCTTGAGGTCGACCATTGCAACATGTGCAACGGTCGTTGCGTATCTCGCTTGCTGCTGTCTAACATCCCGGCCAACACGCGGTCAACGGAGTCGCCGTGACCGTTCCCGAGCTTGTGCCCACGCTCGAGCAGGGGCACCCCCGTCCCACGAGGAGCCACCACCATCGTGACCGCCAACGGCCTGCCCACCGCCCCGGATGTCATGGACACCGTGGACGTCGTCGCGCTCGGCGAGTCCATGGTCACGTTCCTGCCGTCCCGGCCGGGGCGCCTCGCCGACGTGCCGTCCTTCGAGCGGGGGATCGGCGGCGCGGAGTCCAACGTCGCGTGTGTGCTGGCGGCCGCCGGGCACTCGGCGCGGTGGGTCAGCCGGGTCGGGGCGGACGGCTTCGGGGACCATCTGGTCGAGGCCATCGGGGCGTACGGCGTCGACGTCGCGTCCGTACGGCGTGATCCGGCGCGGCGCACCGGCATCTACTTCCGCACGGCGGGGGACCGGGCGACCGACGCACACGAGGTGGCGTACTACCGGGCGGGATCGGCGGCCTCGGCGATGACGGTGGAGAACGTCGACCTGGACGCGGCACGGTCCGGCCGGGTGCTGCACCTGTCCGGGATCACGGCCGTGCTCTCCGGTGGCTGCCTGGATCTGCTGCGGGAGCTGACGGCGCCCCGGGCGGGGCGTCCGCTCGTCTCCTTCGACGTCAACCACCGCCCCGGGCTGTGGCGTGACGCCGACGGGCCCCGGGTGCTGCTGGAACTGGCCCGCGGAGCCGACATCGTGTTCGTGGGGGACGACGAGGCCCGGCAGGCGTGGGGGCTGCACGGCGCCCACTCGATCCGGGAGGCGCTCCCCGAACCGGAGATCGTGGTCGTCAAGCAGGGCAGGGGCGGGGCGACGGCGCTCGACAAGGACACCGAGGGCCTGTGCGAGGACGCCACGGGTACCGCCACCTTCGTACCCGCCCTGAACGTCGACGTCGTGGCCGCCGTCGGTGCCGGGGACGCCTTCGCCGCCGGCTTCCTCTCCGCCACCCTGCGCGGCCTGCCCGTCCGCGACCGCCTCCGCCACGGCCATCTCATGGCCGCCGCAGCCCTCACCGTCCCCGGTGATCTCGCCGCCCCTCCCGCGCGCGACCACGCCGACCGTCTGGCCGCACTCGACGATGCCGGGTGGGGGACACTTCGACTCGGCCCCGGCTGGACCGAAGCCGACGCACGGGCCGAGGAGGAGGTACGGACACCATGAGCCAGACCGTCGACCGGGCGCTGAGCATTCTGCCGCTGCTCGCCGAGGGACCCGCCGATCTCGGACAGGTCGCGGACCGGCTCGGGGTGCACAAGTCCACCGCCCTGCGGCTCCTGCGCACCCTGCACGAGCACGGCCTGGTGTATCGCCAGTCCGACCAGCGCTACCGCCTCGGCGCCCGCCTCTTCGCCCTCGCCCAGGAGGCAGTGGAGAACCTCGACGTCCGCGAGATCGCTCATCCCCACCTCGTCCGCCTGAACGAGGAGTGCGGGCACACCGTCCACCTCGCCGTCTACGAGGAGAACGAGGTCCTCTACATCGACAAGGTGGAGAGCCGTTACCCCGTGCGGATGTACTCGCGGATCGGGAAGCCGGTGGCGCTCACGGTCGCGGCCGTCGCCAAGCTGCTGCTGGCCGATCTGCCCGAGCCCGAGCGCCGCGCGGTCGTGGAGAAGCTCGACTACCCCCTGTACACGGCCCGTTCGACGCCGAACCCGGCCGCCTTCCTGAAGGAACTGGCGATCGTGCGCGAACAGGGCTGGGCCACCGACCTCGGCGGCCACGAGGAGTCCATCAACTGCGTCGCCGCCCCCATCCGCGGCGCCGACGGGCGGGCCGTCGCGGCCATGTCGGTCTCCGCGCCCAATGTCGTCGTCACCGCCGACGAACTCCTCACCCTGCTTCCGCTGGTGCGCCGTACCGCGGCCGCCATCACCCGGGAGTACTCCGGCAACACACCAGCAAAGGACGCCGTATGACGGACAAGATCGCCCTGACGCCGAAGACCCACACCTCGCCGCCCGCCAGGTTCTCGCACGGAGTGAAGAAGGGGAACATCCTCCAGGTCGCCGGCCAGGTCGGCTTCCTGCCCGCCGAGGAGGGCAAGCCCCCCACGCCCGCGGGCCCGACGCTGCGCGAGCAGACCCTCCAGACCCTCGCCAACGTCAAGTCGATCCTTCAGGAGGGCGGAGCCTCCTGGGACGACGTGATGATGATCCGCGTCTATCTGACCGACGTGGACCACTTCGCCGAGATGAACGAGATCTACAACTCCTACTTCGAGGAGCAGGGCCTCACCCAGCCGCCCGCCGCCCGGACCACCGTCTACGTGGGTCTCCCGGCCGGCCTCCTCATCGAGATCGACGCGCTGGCCGTCCTCGGCTGACGCGGCGGCCGCCCCCCGCGCCTCCGTACGTCGTCACGGTGCGGCGCCCCCCCACCTCCGGGGTGCCGTGCCGCGATCCTCCTTGCCCGAAAGCTCCACGGCCTTACGAGAAGCAAGAGGTCTTCCTGCCATGCGCATGATCTCGCTCGTCCTGCGGGTGGCCCAGGGCTCGGCGACGGTGGCGATCGTCACGACGGCGGGCATCGTCGCCCCGCTGCTGTCGGAGGGCCACCACTCCCAGGCCTTCGTCGCCCTGGTCATCATGGCCATCTCGGCCGGTTCCATCTTCGCTTCGCACGTCAACGACGGGGGCTTCTGGATGGTGGCGAAGTACTTCGGCATCAGCGAGCGCGACACGCTGCGGACATGGACGGTGCTGGAGTCGGTGCTGTCGGTGGCCGGATTCGCGGCGGCCGCCGTGGTGAGTGTCTTCGTATAGCGAAGATTCGTATAACGATGCCGGGGCTGGCTGTGTCCGGCACAGGATCTTCGACCATACTGCCCGCTGTGGAGCAGCGCATTGGTTCGAGCAGCCAGCCCCTGGACGGCGCCGGTATGGACCCGGCCTTCATTCCCGGGCTCATCTCACCCGTGTCCGGCGAACCCGGGGACGCCAAGCCGGAGGACCCGGAGTCCGGGGGCGTGACCCAGGAGACCGCCTCCGACGGCGCGGTCTCCGACGCCCCGGCCGCCGAGGAGAAGCCGGCCGGGGAGAAGGAGCCCGCCGAGGAGCCCGAGGAGGAGTCCCCGGCGGAGTCCGAGCCGGAGGGCCCCGTCTTCGAGGCCTCCGACCGCCGCGCCCGGATCGTCGCGGACCACAGCGGCGTACAACTCCGCCTGGACGACCAGGAGTGCGAGTTCCGGTGGGACGAGATCGGCGCCTTGGAGACGGAGACCTCGCGCTTCGGCAAGCGGTTCACGGTGACCGTGCACACGCCGGAGCGCCGCTGGTACCCGATCGAGATCGAGGCCGATTCCCGCTCGCGTTTCCAGGAGTGGGAGGCACGGCTCGACGAGGTCCTGGACACCTACTTCGAGGACGGCGAGGACAAGGCCGCCGTCCTCGAGAAGGCAGAGGACTGATCCGGGCCGTCAACTGCAGTACTGCGCCGTCTTCCCGATGGAGCGGTACATGCAGTCGGCGTTCTCCAGCAGTTGGAGCACCGCGTCCCGGTTCCGCGACGTCTCCCGCTCGATGATCTCGTCGGGCGGGTAGAAGCCGCCCCCGGAACTCGACGTGAGGATGCGCGGGCGGCGCCTCCCACCGATCCGGCATGGTTCGGGGCGTCTTCGCGGCCGTCGGATGGTGAAAGGCCCCGGCGTTCATCCGCCGGGGCCCTTTCGACTGCCGTACGTCAGCCGAGCGTGCGCCACTTCGCGCTGGTGGCGATGGCTTCCAGCTGCTTCATGGTGAGCACCGGGGCCGTACGCGTCGCGGACGTGTACTGGGCGCCGGAGTTGAAGGCACTGATCACCACCCGGAAGCCGCCGGGACGAATGGTGTCCACGGTCCACATGACGACCCCCTGGCCGCCCTTCTCACCGGGCCCCTGGCGCGTGGCGACCTTGGTGCCGTCGGACAGGGTCGTGGCGCCGTCGCCGAAGAGCTGGCCCTCCGCGTCCGACATGTCGGGCTGAACGTTGACCTGGACGAGGCTCGCGCCCTTTCCGTCGTCGAGGACCACATATCCGAACTCCCCGTCCGCACGGCTCTTCGAGACGACCTCGAGCTCCTTGGGCAGCAGCGAGACCAGCGTCTTGGAGACGGAGCCGTGGGGGACGCCCTGTGTGGTGCTCGGCTTGGCCGACGGCTTCCCGGTACTCACGGGGATGGTGTCGGCGGCCGCGCGCCACTCGGGTGCGGTGACGAGCGTCCTGAGCTGGGAGGGGGACAGCGGGGGCTCGTCCCGGGTGATGGGCGCGTCCTTCTCGGCGGGGGAGTTCCACTCCTGCACGCTGATGTGCTGCCCGGACGGCGTGACGAGTTCCGCGTTCCACAGCTTCGTGTCGACGCGGCGGTCCGGGTACTCGTACCCCTGCAGGACCATGAGCCGGGATCCGTCGGACAGCGTGGTGCTGGTGCAGGCGTCGTACGCGATGAACACCTTGTCGGGGCACTGGGTGCTCTGAACGGCCTCCTGGCCGCCGGGCTGGACTCGGGTGAGGCCGACGGCGATGCCGGCCTTGCCCCTGCCGTCGTCGTACACGAGCCGGGCGAACGGCGGCAGCCGGCCGTCCGTACCGTTCCCCGCCTCCTGGCTGAACCGCCCCTCGGGCAGCAGCTTCTGGAGGGTGCGGACCAGTTGGCCGCCCGACACGGTGGTCCGCGGCGCGGCCGAGGCGGCGTGGGTGGACGGACCGGCGGCCACGGACCGCTGCTGTCCGTCCGCGCCGTGACCGGTGGGCAGGAGCATGGCCGCGCCGAGCCCCACGAGCGCGACACCGGTCGCGCCGCCCACGACGGCGGCCCGGCCGCGCCGGATCCGCCGGGCGCGCTCCTCGCCGCCGACGACCAGGGCGTGCCGGTCGGGCTCGAAGGTGTCGCCGGCCTGCCGCAGGGCCGAGGCGAGCTGGTCCTCGAAGAGGTCGTGGTCTTCTACGGGCATGGCGAACCGCCTTTTCTGCGGGTGAGGGTTGTGGGGCAGGGGCGGGCGGGGTGGTCAGGGGGTCGCGTACTCGCTGATGGCGCCGCCGAGGAGGGAGCGCAGCCGGGCGAGTGCGCGGACGCAGCGTGTGCGCACTGCGGCCGAACTGGTGTTCATCACGGCCGCGGTCTCCTCGATGCTGCGGTCCTCCCAGTAGCGCAGGACGACCACGGCCCGGTCCTTGGCGGGCAGCCGGCCGAGCGCCTCGAGCAGGGTGAGCCGCAGCGGCATGTCACCGGGCGTGTCCTGCACGGGGACGTCGGGGAGCACGTCGGTGGCACGCTCCTTGCGGCTGCTGTGCCGCCGCTGGTGGGCGAGGAAGGTACGGGTGAGGATGGTCTGGGCGTAGCCGGCGGGGTTGTCGACGCGGGAGATCCGGCCCCAGCGGAGGTACACCCGGCCGAGGGTCTCCTGGACGAGGTCCTCGGCGAGATGGGTGTCGCCGCCGGTGAGGAGGCAGGCGGACCGGTACAGATGGCCGGCACGTGCCGCCGCGAACTCCGGGTATCCCTCGCTCCGGCCCTGCCGCATCTGTTCCCCCGGTCTCTCGGTTTCTTCCGACCGCCTTCACCTCATTGATGCGGTGGACCCGGAGAAATGTTTCAACAGACCTGTGCGGGAGGGGACACCGGCCCCGCGATCCGTCCGCCTCGCGGCCGCCATGGGGCGACCTTCCGGCGCAGACGGGAGGGGCGGGACGGCCTGCTCACGGCAAGCCGTCCCGCCCCCGAGGCGTCTGTCATTCCACCGTCACGGCAGCGCGTGCACGTGCGGTCCCACCGCGTTCGACCAGGCGTTGCCGGAGGCCGCGTCCCAGTTGGTCGACCATGTCATCGCGCCCCGCAGGTCGGGGTACGTCTTCGACGGCCGGAAGGAACCGCAGTTCGTGGTCTTCGTCAGGCAGTCCAGGGCGTTGTTCACCACCGTGGGGGAGACATAGCCGCTGCCCGCCCCGCTTGGTGAGGCCGGGACGCCGAGGCCCACCTGCGACGGGGACAGACCGCCCTCGAGCTGGATGCAGGCCAGGGCGGTCAGGAAGTCCACCGAGCCCTGGCTGTAGACCTTGCCGTCGCAGCCCAGCATCGAACCGCTGTTGTAGTACTGGGTGTTGACGACGGTCAGGATG
Organism: Streptomyces sp. NPDC001156; assembly: GCF_053598275.1. Taxonomy (NCBI): domain Bacteria; kingdom Bacillati; phylum Actinomycetota; class Actinomycetes; order Kitasatosporales; family Streptomycetaceae; genus Streptomyces; species Streptomyces sp. NPDC001156. The sequence continues at coordinate 7,704 of NZ_JBSFJX010000016.1, forward strand.
TCCTTGATGTTCAGCGCCGTCTGGAAGTACCCGTTCGACGTCGACTGCATGTCGATCGTCTGCGGGGCCATCGTGATGACCAGCGAGGAGCCCGCCTTCGAGGACAGCTGCCGCAGGGCCTGCGACATGTAGGTCGCGTTCAGGCCGTTCTCCAGGTCGATGTCCACGCCGTCGAAGCCGTAGGTCTGCATCAGGGAGTAGAGCGAGTTGGCGAAGTTCGCCGCGGAGGTGGCGTCGTTCACCGACACCGTGCCGTTCTGGCCGCCCACCGAGACGACGACCTTCTTGCCGGCCGCCTGCTTCGCCCTGATGTCCGCCTTGAACTGGTCCACGGTGTAGCCGCCGAGACCGGCCGAGTCCAGGTTGAAGGTCACGGCGCCCGGTGTGCCCGTGGCGTCGGCGAAGGCCACCGCGATGATGTCGTACTGCGACGGGACGTCCGAGATCTTCTGGACCGTCGCGCCGTTGTTGAAGTTCTGCCAGTACCCCGTGACCGCGTGCTTGGGGAGTGTCCCGCCGCCGCCCCCGCCGGTGGCCGCGGTCGTGGCGGTCACCGGCGACGACTTGGCCGACTCGCCCGCCGCGTTGGTCGCCGTCACCTGGAACGAGTACGACGTCGACGGTGACAGCCCCGTCACGGTCGCGGAGGTGCCGGTGACGGCGGCCACCTTCGTGCCGCTGCGGTACACGTTGTAGCCCGTCGCGCCCGACACCGCGTTCCAGGCCAGGGAGACCGACGAGGAGGTGGTGGAGGAGACCGCGAGGCCCGTGGGGGTCGCGGGCACGGTCGGGGCCGGGTCACCGCCGCCGCCCCCGTCCGGGCCGAACACCGACACGTCGTCCGCGTAGTACGCCGCCTGTCCGTACCAGCCGTGCAGATACACCGTCACCGACGAGGTCGAGGCGCCGGTGGTGAAGGTCGTCGACAGCTGTTTCCAGCTCGTCGAGTCCGGTGTCCAGGTCGACACATCCGTGGTGCCGGTGCCCGTGGTCCCAAGGAACGTGTACCCGCCCTGCACCCAGGCGCTCAGCGTGTACGTCGAGTTGGGCTTGACCGCGACCGTCTGCGAGCACTGCGCGTAGTCCTGGCCCGTGGGCGTGGCCTTCAGCGCGGCAGACCCGCCGTGCGCCGGCGACGACACCGTCGTGCCGCTGCCCGCCGCACAGGTCCAGTTGGCGAGGCCCGACTCGAAGCCGGCGTTCCTGGCGTTGTTCACGTCCGCCGCGGCCGCGGGACCGGCGGCCAGGAAGGAGAGAGCGAGCGCTGCGACGGCGGTCCCGGCGAGGGTTCGTCTGGGGCGGGGTATGCCTGATATGCGGTCCACTTGGGCCTCCGAGGGGGGTATGGGGGGCAGGAGGGCATTGCGGAACGGTGGCCACCGCCTGACGAAAGAATTTGGTCCAGACCAATTGGGTTGTCAAGGCCCCTGGTGATACCAAGGGCCCAGAACGAGAGCCGAGTTGGCGTCTGCACGCCTACTCTGTGTCGATCACGCTCGCACCTTCGGTGAGATGATCTTCCGGATTCGGTGTTGAGCGGGGCATGCCGTGGATATGGTGCTGGTGCAGGACGATGCAATGGGACGTCACAGGGGCGATCTGAGGCGGTGGTCGACCACCCCGCCGCAGTGAACGGGGTGGTGTGCAGCCGTGCCGACCGCGATAGCCGTCACCAGTTCCGACCTGGTGCTGCCGCCGCTCGACCGGCAGACGCCGCCCGCCGCGGTCCAGCCTCAGCCCACTCTCGAACAGTCCCTGACCGGTATGCACGCACTGGTCGAGCAGCACGGCTATGTGATCGCTCTGCACCCCGCCTCCGGCGACGCCCAGGCCGTGCAGCGGCTGCGTATGGTGCGCTCCGTCCTGGAGAGCGACCGCATCGCCGTCCTCGGAGTGGACCTGCCTCCCCTCGGACTCGCCCTGCTCGCCCAGCAGTTGCGGCAGCTGTCCGTCTGCGACTTCAGTCCTGGGGTGCTGGCCTCGTCCGCGCGGCTGCTCGCCCACTACATCTACGCGGGCGCCCTCCTCGGTTCGGTCGCCAAGCTCGACCACGTCCCCGTCCCGCTGGCCTCGCACGCCAAGTCTTGGGTGCCGGGCGCCCAGTTCGGTGTGCTCGCCCATCCCCGGCCGCTGCTCGTACGGGCCGGGCAGGAGGAGTTGCCCGGCCCCGAGTTCTGTACCCGGATGTTCGTCGCCGCCGGTCAGCCGCCCTCGGACTGGGTCACCGCCCACCTCGCGCCCGCCTGGCGCGTCCAGGGTGTCGCGACCGTGCCGCTGCCGGAGATGTCCGGGCGGTGGTGGGGGACCGGCCGGCTCGTCGAGTTCGCGGCGGGCCTGCATGACGTGTCCGTGCTCTACCACCTCGTCTCATCGGTACGACGCGAGGTCTGCCACTGGTGCGGGCTGGAGCTCATCGGCGACCGCTGCGGGTTCTGCGCGGCGCCCCTGCCCCCGCCGTCCGCACAGCAGCCGGTCACCGCTGCCCGCGCCCTGCCACGGGGCGGCACGTAACCCCGAAGGCACAACTCCACAGCACGACCGCACGACCGCTCGACCGCCCGTCCCCCACCGCTCCGATCGAGGTTGTCCGCGTCATGAACTCACGCCAGCGCCGTGGCGTCATCCTGCTGGTCCTCTCGGCCCTCGCCGCCGTCGGCGCCTTCGCCGGAGTGCTGTCGGTGATCCGCGACGTGAACTCGAAGGTCGGCCCCGAGGTCACGGCGTACCGCCTCAAGAGCGACATCGCGCCGTACAAGGAGCTCACGGCCGACCAGTTCGAGCAGATAGCCATGCCCAGACGCTGGCTGTCCGCGACCGCCGTCACCAGCCTCACGCAGATCCGCGGCAAGATCGCGGTGACCCGGCTGGAGAAGGGCTCCCTGCTCCAGACCGACATGATCGTCGACCGGCCCGAACTCCAGCCCGGACAGCAGGAGATCGCCATCATGATCGACGCCTCGACCGGTGTGGCCGGCAAGATCGACCCCGGCTCCCGGGTCAACATCTACGCCACCTTCAAGGCCGCCAACGAGAAGAGCAAGGACGAGTCCAAGGTCATCGTGACCAACGCCCGTGTCCTTGACGTCGGCAAGCTCACCGCGCTCGACCCGGGCCAGTCCAGCGACGAACGGCGGCGCAACGCCACCGAGGCCGTCCCCATCACCTTCGCGCTCGACACGGCCGACGCCCAGCGGGTGGCCTACGCCGAGTCGTTCGCCGAACACGTACGGCTCGCCCTGGTCGCGGGCGGTACCCAGACCGCGGTCGCCCCGGGCGACCGCACCTACACCCTCGACCAGGACAAGTAGGAGGCCGCGCATGAGGTCCGTCCCCGTGCCCAGCGGGCCTGTCGCCCTGAGGTGGCGCCGATGACCATCCGTATCCTCTCCGCCGTCGGCGACCTGGACACGGCCCGCTCGCTCACCACCCTGCTGAGCCGGCTCGACGACGCCGAACCCGCACCGCCGGTCCACGACTCCACGGCCCTGCTCGACACCCTGGCCCGGCTGGCCGGCGAGTCCCTCGACGAACTGCCCGAGGTCGTGCTCGTGCACGAGCGGATCGGTCCGGTCCCCGCGCTCGAACTCATCCGCGATCTGGTGCTGCGGTTCCCCGCGGTCGGGGTCGTTCTCATCACCGCCGACACGAGCACGGGCGTGCTCACCGCCGCGATGGACTCCGGCGCCCGCGGCATCGTCACCCTGCCCCTCGGCTACGACGCCCTCGCCGAACGCGTCCAGGCCGCCGCCGCCTGGTCGGTGGGCATGCGGCGCCACCTGGGCAGCGGCACACCGGAGCTGTACGCCGGCGCGGGCGGGACGGTGGTCACGGTGACCGGGGCCAAGGGCGGTGTGGGAGCGACGGTCACGGCCGTCCAGCTGGCGCTCGCCGCACGGGCCTCGGGCCGCACGGTCGCGCTGGTCGACCTCGACCTGCAGTCCGGGGACGTCGCCTCCTACCTGGACGTCCAGTTCCGCCGCTCGGTGGCGGACCTCGCCGGGATCACGGACATCAACCCCCGGGTCCTCCAGGACGCGCTCTACACCCACGACAGCGGCATCGGGCTGCTCCTCGCCCCTGCCGAGGGGGAGCGAGGCGAGGAGGTCACGGACCGGGTGACCCGCCAGATCCTCGGCACCCTGCGCTCCCGCCACGACGTCGTGGTCATCGACTGCGGCTCCCAGATGAACTCCGCCACCGCCGCGGCCGTCGAGGTCGCCGACCAGGCGCTGCTGCTCGTGACCCCGGACGTGATCGCGGTCCGCGCCGCGAAACGGATGGTGCGCCTGTGGGACCGGCTCCAGATCCGCAAGGCTGAGGAGACCGTCACCGTCGTCAACCGTCACTCACGCGGTACGGAGATCCAGCCCGCCCTCGTCGAACGCGTCACCGGCACGAAGGTGGCCCGCGCCTCGGTCCCGGCGTCCTTCAAGGAACTCCAGCCCGTCGTCGACGCCGGACGGCTCCAGGACCTCGACGCCCGCTCCGCCGTGAAGCAGGCGCTGTGGTCGCTGGCAGGAGAGCTGGACCTGGTCACGGCGCACGAGGGCGGAGGCGGCCGGAGGCGCAAGGTGTCCTCGGACCGGGGAGCGCTGAGCCTGTGGCGCAAAGGCGGCGACCGGGGCTCGGTGACCCTGGAGTTCGCCGGCATGTTCCCGCTCGTCCTCGTCGTGATGGCGCTCCTGTGGGAGTGCGCCCTGTACGGCTACACGTACTCGCTCGCGGGCAACGCGGCGGACGAGGCGGCACGGGCGGCCACGGCGGCGTACGCGGTGGACGGCGACTGGACCGGGGCGTGCGCGTCGGCGGGCGCCAGGCATCTGCCGGGCGCGTGGAGCGGGGCACAGATCCGCTGCACGCCGGACCCGGGCGGCTCGGTGATGAGGGCAACGGTCGAGGCGGACGTCCCCCTGTTCTTCCCGGGCGTCAACCCGGGCTGGCGGGTGGACGGCAGCGCGGGTGCGGCGCTCGAGGGGAACCGGCCATGAGGATGCCGCCGAGGGCTCGTCTCCGCGACGACCGGGGCGTCTCGATGCTGGAGTTCGCCGGATTCCTGCCCATCCTCCTCGTCATCGGCATGGCCGCCGTCCAGCTCGGGCTCATCGGCTACGGCATCAGCCAGGCCGGCACCGCCGCCCGGGCCGCGGCCCGCGTCGCCTCGCAGAACGGCGACGGTCAAACGGCGGGCACGGCGGCCGTCAGCGGCTGGCTCAGTCCCCGCGTGGACGCCCCCAAAGGCGCCGGCACCACCACCGCCACCGTCACCGTCCGCGTGCCCGCCGTCATCCCCCTCTTCGGCGGCTGGACCGTGACCCGCCACGCCACCATGCCCAACGACCCCGACCCCGGTACCCCGGAGAGGAGCTGACGAAGGACATGAGCCTGCGCTCCCGTATTGCCGCCCCCGACGACGGCGGGGCCGACCGCGAGGACGGACACCTCGTCGCGGTCTACCGCGCCAAACTCCTCGAAGAGATCGACCTCGCCGAGATGTCGGGCCTCGCGGCAGCCGAACGCAGGGTCCGCCTGGAGCGTGTCCTCGGGCACATCATCAGCCGGGAGGGGCCGGTCCTCTCCTCCGCCGAGCGCTCCCAGCTGATCCGGCGGGTCGTCGACGAGGCCCTCGGCCTGGGCGTCCTCGAACCGCTCCTCGCCGACGCGTCCATCACCGAAATCATGGTCAACGGCCCGGACTCGATCTTCGTGGAGCGAGCCGGCCGTGTGGAGCAGCTCCCGCTGCGCTTCGCCTCCACCGAGCAGCTGATGCAGACGATCGAGCGCATCGTCTCCACGGTCAACCGCCGGGTCGACGAGTCCAACCCGATGGTCGACGCCCGCCTGCCCACCGGTGAACGCGTCAACGTCATCATCCCGCCGCTCGCCCTGACCGGACCCACCCTCACCATCCGCCGCTTCCCACGCGCCTACACGCTTCCCGAACTCATCGGCCTCGGCTCCCTCGACGAGCAGATGCTGATGCTGCTCGCCGCCTTCGTCCGCGCCCGCTTCAACCTCATCGTCAGCGGCGGTACGGGCACCGGGAAGACCACCCTGCTCAACGCCCTGTCCGGGCTGATCCCGGCCCACGAGCGCATCATCACCATCGAGGACTCGGCCGAACTCCAGCTCCAGCAGGAGCACGTGATCCGTCTGGAGTCCCGCCCCCCGAACGTCGAGGGCAAGGGCCGGATCACCATCCGCGACCTGGTCCGCAACAGTCTCCGGATGCGCCCCGACCGGATCATCGTCGGTGAGGTCCGCGGCGGCGAGACGCTCGACATGCTCCAGGCGATGTCCACGGGCCACGACGGGTCGCTGGCCACCGTCCACGCCAACTCGGCCGAGGACGCGCTGATGCGGCTGCAGACCCTTGGCTCGATGTCCGAGGTGCTGATCCCCTTCGAGGCGCTCAAGGACCAGATCAACGCGGCTGTCGACGTGATCGTACAGCTCGCCCGGTACGCCGACGGCTCCCGCAAGGTGGTGGAGATCGCGCTCGTCGTCTCCCACGGCCGCGAGCAGTTCCGGGTGGCCACCGTGTCCCGTTTCGTGCCCCAGCCCCTCGCCACCGACCGGATCGTCCGCGGCCGCTTCGAGCATCTACCGCTGCCCCGGGCGGTCGCGGAGAAGCTGTACGTCGCCAATGAGCCGCTCCCGCCGGCCTTCGGCGTGGCGGAGGCCATCGACGCACGGAACACGAGGCAGGCCATCGGATGAATCCCGTCCACCTCAGGAGCGAGCCATGACCGACCCCGCTCTCCTCGCCCTCGGCGCCACCGTCCTCACCGGAACGCTCGCCGTGGCCGGCGTACACGCGTACGCCTCCGGCCGCGCCCAGCGCCAGGCGCTCGTCGACCGGCTCTCCGGCGACGCGGCGGGCCCCCTGCGCACGGCGAGTGGCCGGGTACGGCGGTTCACCGCCATCGACCGCAGGCTGCGCCGCACCCGCCTAGGCCGCGCCGTCCAGCCGCGCCTCTCTTCGACTGGGCTCGACCTGACAGCGGGGGAGTTCGTCACCTACGTCACCGCCGTCGTCGTCGCGCTCTGGCTGATCGCCGCGACGACCCTGGCCCCCTTCTTCGGCCCGATCGCCGCCCTGGTAGGGGTGTGGAGTGCGGCCGTCTTCCTCAACTGGCAGCGGCAAAAACGCATCGAGGCCTTCATCAACCAGCTCCCGGACGTGGCGCGCCTCCTGGCCAACGCCACGGCCGCCGGACTCGCCCTGCGCACGGCCCTCGCCATGGCGGCCGAGGAACTCGAGGCCCCCGCCGGCGAGGAGCTCGCGCGGGTCGCCGACCAGCTGACGCTGGGCCGCTCGGTCGACGACGCCCTGAACGAACTGGCCGAGCGACTCCCCTCCCGGGAGCTGATCGTCCTCGTGACCACGCTCGTCCTGGCCAACAAGGCGGGCGGCTCGGTGGTGAACTCGCTGCGCAACCTCACCCAGACCCTGGAGGACCGCAAGGAGACCCGGCGCGAGGTCCGCACGATGCTCTCCGAGGTCAACGCCACGGCCTTCACGGTCCCGCTGCTGGGCCTCGGCTCGCTCGTCCTGGTCAACTCCTCGAACGAGGGCGCCCTCGCCCGTGTCACCGGCTCCCCCATCGGCCAGGGCCTGGTCCTGCTGGCGCTCGGCCTCTACACGGTCGGCTTCTTCGTCATCCGCCGCCTCGGCAAGATCGAAGTGTGAGGGGGGCGCGATGCTGCCGCTGTTCCTCGCCCTGCTGATGGCCGTCTCGGTCGCCGGGATCCTCCTCGGCGTCCGTATGATCCGCGCCGACGCCAAACTGCCCAGCGATCTCGCGCTGGCCCTTGAAGTGGGCGCCACCCGTGTGTCCCGGGCGGGATCGGCGGTCGACCGGCTCGGGATGCGCTTCGCCCCCCTCGTCCTACGGCTGATGGGCCCGCGCCGCATCGACGAGAAACGCCGGCGCATCGACATGGCCGGCAATCCCGGCGGCCTCACCCTGCACCGGTACGCCGCCCGCCGGGCGGTGTACGGCATCTTCGGCCTCCTGATGGGCCTGATCTTCCTCACCAACGGCCATCTGCTGCTCGCCGTCGGCACCTTCGCCTTCGGGCTGCTCGCCGCCGACGCGCTGATCTGGCAGGCCGTCCGCGAGCGCAAGGACGTCATCGACCGCACGCTGCCGGACTTCCTGGACGTCCTCGCGGTCGTCGTCTCGGCGGGGCTCGGCTTCCGCCAGGCCCTGGACCGGGTGGCGGACAAGTACGAGGGGCCGTGGGCGGACGAACTGTGCATCACCCTGCGCCAGATGGACATGGGGGTCAGCCGCCGCCAGGCCTTCGACGAACTGCGCCGGCGCAACTCCTCCGAGCAGGTCGCCCAATTCGTGTCGGCCCTGCAACAAGGGGAGGAACTCGGCTCCCCGATCGCGGAGACCCTGATCCAGCTGGCCACGGACATGCGGCGCACGGACGCCCAGAACGCCCGCCGCCGCGCCGCGAAGACGATCCCCAAGGCCACGCTGGTCACCCTGGTCTTCATGCTCCCGGCGACGATGATCCTCATCGCCACAGGCATGTTCCTGGGCTCCGGCACGGACTTCGGATCGATTCTGGGCCGATGATGAGCAGCCGCACCCCGCGCCCCACACCCGGGTACCTGGAGGACGACGCCCCGCCCCCGGCCAGCGTCCGTCTCCAGCTGAACGCGCTGCAGTCCCTGTGCCGCCAGACCGTGGCGGTACGCCTCGCGATGGTCGTGATCGGCACCCCCTTCGCCCTGGCCAACACCCCCGACGGCGTGCCGCGATACGCCGTCCTCGCCTCCGCCGTCCTCGGCGTCATGACCTCCTACGCCCTGCTGCGCGACTGGGAGAGGGTCGGCCCGCGCCTGCTGGCCCACCCGACGCTGATGGCGCTGGACCTCCTCTTCGTCGCCACGCTCCTGGTGACCGCCTCTCCGGCCTCGCCGCTCGCGTACGCCACCGTCTGCACTCCGCTCCTGTCCGGCCTGCTGTACGGCTGGCGCGGCGCGGGCGTCTTCACCGGCCTCCAACTGGTCGTGGTGCTCTCCGCGTTCCGCGCCTGGGAGGCCCGTCCCGGCGCCGGTGTCAGCACCCTCCTCATCGCCGGATTCTGCGTGGCCGCGGGCATCATCGGTGTGACCCTGCGCAATCTGCTGTTCCGCTTCGGCGCGGCCGGCGAGGCGCTGTCCGAGGCGGACGCGCGCCTGGCGGCGGCGGAGGCCGTCGAGTCCGAGAGGGCCCGGCTCGCCCGGGAGATGCACGACTCGGTGGCGAAGACCCTGCACGGCCTGGCGCTGGCGGCGGACGCCCTCGCGGCCTCCGCCGACCACTGCGACCCCGACACGCTCAAGCGCCAGGCGAACCTGGTGGCGGGCGCGGCACGCAGGGCGGCGGCGGAGTCCCGGGACCTGCTGTCGGACCTGCGGCGCCGTACGGACCTCACGACGACGCACCCGGACCTGGCAGTCGAACTCAAGTGCGCCATCGCGGAGTTCACCGCACGTACGACGACCGAAGTCGAACTTTCGGCGCCCCAGTCCCCCCTCCCGCTCCCGTACGCGACGGCACACCACGTGCTGGCGATCGTCTCGGAGGCCCTCGAGAACACGCACCGCCATGCCCGCGCGACCCGCGTACGGGTCGAGCTCACCACCGCCGACGACGAGGCCGCCCTGGACCTCCGCGTGCAGGACGACGGCGTCGGCCCGCCCCCGGCGACCGCACCCGAGGACCTGGCGAAAACCGGCCACTTCGGTCTGCTCGGCATGTCGGAGCGCGCCACGTCCCTGGGCGGCCGCCTCTGCCTGGGCCGTTCCCCGCTCGGGGGCGCCGAGATCCATCTGCACATCCCCCTCCGCGCCACCTTTCCCCCCACCCCCCAAGAGGAGGCCGCACATGCCTGACCAGGCGATTCCCGGCCCGCCCCTGCGTGTCCTCGTGGCCGACGACAACCCGGTCGTCCGCGCGGGACTGACCGCCCTGCTGTCCGTCCATCCCGACATCGAGGTGGTCGCGGAGGCGGCAGATGGCGAACAGGCCCTCACGCTCGCCGGCCGCCATCGCCCCCAGGTCGTCCTCCTGGACGTCCGCATGCCCGGCACGGACGGCCTGAAGGCACTGCCCGAACTGGCCCGTCTGGGAGCCGTGATGATGCTGACGTACAGCAGGGAGCCCGAGGTGGTGGCCGAGGCGCTGCGCCGCGGGGCCTCCGGCTATCTGGTGCACGGCGAGTTCACGGCGTCCGAGCTGATCGAGGCGGTACGGAGGCTGAGGGAGGGCCGTCGCTGCCCTGTCTCGTCTTCGCTCGGTGCTTCGTACCAACCGGGGGAAATTTCTTCGCAGATGCAACCAGTTGTGGCACAGTCGTCGAAGGCCCGGCCCGTCCGCAGGGCGAGCCTGCGGCGCCGGGCCGCGGGGTGGCTGGACTTCGGTCTGAGCACGAGGGAGGTGGAGGTCATGGATCTCATAGCGTCCGGAATGAACAACCGGCAGATCGCCGCCACTTGCTTCATCAGTGAGAAGACGGTCAAGAACCACATCAATCGCATCTTCGCAAAGCTGCACAGTACGTCGCGCAGCGAGGCGATCGCCCGGTGGCTGGGGACGGCGGGGGAGGGGTGGGCCCGATGACCGCCGGAAGACGGGGAAGTTGGGCCCCTGGACCCACTCGGAGTGAGGGCTCTTTCACGTACGGTGCGTTGGTTGACGGCATCCGCATCGGGCGGGAGGGGACGGACCGTGATGACCAGAGCCAGACACAGGATCGGCGCGTGGGGGCGGACCGTGGCGTCCCGGATGCGAGGGGATGCCGGGGCGGGGTTCGTGGAGTATGCCGGACTGATGATCATCATTGCGGGGATCTTCACGCTGATCGACCAGATCGGCCTGGACGGAATGATCTCCGGGGCGATCAGGACCGCCGTCACTTCGGTGACGGGTGGCGGCTGACGCGGCCGAACCCCTTCGGCGACCGGGGGCAGACCCTCCCCCTCTACATCTGGCTGACGGGGATCCTGCTGTTCGTCGCGTTCGCATTCTTCGTCTTCGCTCAGGCAGCGTCCGCCCGCAACGGTGCTCAATCTGCGGCGGACGCTGCCGCATTGGCAGCCGCGCAGGACTCCCGCGACGAACTGATGACCGGCCTGCAAGAAGCGATCGGCCATGACGACGACTGGCTGGACTGGCTCCAGGGCAACGGCTTCCAGGGGGCGGGAGCGACGGCAGCGGCCGAGCGGCTGGCCGCTGCGAACGACTCGACGGTCCAGGGCGGTGCCGTACCGACCACAGTGAACGGCTATCGCGGATACCGGGTGGCGATCGAGACGCGCTACACGGTCGGTGAGTCCATCATTCCGGGCACGGAGACGCAGCACGCCAGGGCTGAAGCCACCGCGGTGATCGAGCCGCGCTGCACGTTCACAGCGGACGCCGACTCCAAGAAGGCCGTGGAGCTGGACTGTGACGGCCGGCTTGTCGACATCGACCCCCAAGATTTCCGTTCGGACGACCTCCCCGACGCGTCCGTGCTGTTCTCTGTGCATCTGGCCGAGTGAGAGGAAGCCGCACCGATGGATATCCGGCACACCATGACGGGCCGCAGGGCGCTGTCCGCGGTGGCGATCACGACCGGGCTGCTCCTCACGGTGGTCGGCTGCGGTAGCGGGGGTGACGACAAGCCCGGCGCGTCCTCGCCGTCGGCTGAGTCCACGGCGAAGGGCGGTGGCCAGAGCAAGCAGTCTTCCGCGCAGACCGCGGACAATGTGCTCGCTGAGGTGAAGAGCGGCGACATCACGCTCACCGTCACCTCCGCGGAGCGTGACCAGGGCGGCTTCGTGACCGTGAGCGGGACGGTCACCAACAACGGCGGACAGTTCTGGATCGCGTCGAACTGGCGCGGCGACGAGCGCGAGCTGAGCAGGAACGGCGCCTCACTGGCCGGTGCGTCCCTCGTCGACAGCAAGGGCAAGAAGAAGTATCTAGTTCTGCGTGACACCCAAGGTCGCTGTCTCTGCACCAAGTTCGACGGCGGAGGCGTGAACGCGGGGCAGTCGACGGACTGGTTCGCCCAGTTCCCCGCCCCGCCCGAAGGCACCACCGACGTCGACTTCCAGGTCGGTGCCATGCCCCCCGCCTCCATCCAGATCTCCGAGGGGTGACCTGCCGTGGCCCCCGTCCCGCGCTCCGCCGCGCCCGTCCTCGCGGCCGCTCTCACGCTCCTCACCCTGACCGGAGCCCCCCCGGCCACCGCCGATGACAACCCCAGCGCACCCCCCGGCAGTGTCACCACCTCCCCGCCCCCGTCCGTCGACCCCACCAGCCCGGGGCTGAAGCTCGCCGACGGGGCCACGCTCGCGCCCGCCAAGGTGCTGGACATCAAGTCCGTCGTGGAGGACCTCGGCGGCGAGGAGCGGCGTGAGGACACCAATGAGAACGTCACCTTCGCGCTGCAGGCGGAGGTGCTGTTCCCCAAGGACAGTGCCAAGCTGAACCCGGAGGCCCGCTCCCGCATCGACGCCATCGCGGACGAGGTCAAGAAGCAGAACGCGACGAACGTCCGTGTCTTCGGCTTCACCGACAACCTCGGCAGCTACGCCCACGGCCTGGTCCTGTCCAAGCAGCGCGCGGAGGCGGTGCACGACCGGCTGGCCGCGAGCCTCGGCGGCGACGTCACCTTCGAGGTGCGCGGCTACAGCGAGGACTACCCGATCGCCGACAACTCCTCCGAGGAGGGCAGGCGCAAGAACCGTCGCGTGGAAGTGTCGTTCCCAAGGGGGGACACGGCTTCGTAGGCATGCGCGGATTCCGCCGGAGCAGCCTCCGCGCCCACGCGGCGCTGCTGCGCGATGCTCGTGCCGTCCAGTCGGTGGCCGTCGGAACCGGGAGTTGCCCATGCGAAAGATCGTCCTGATGATGTCCGTGTCCCTGGACGGCTACATCGAGGGCCCGAACCGCGAGATCGACTGGCACCTGGTCGACGACGAGCTGCACCAGCACTTCAACGATGTGCTCAAGGACATGGGGGCCTTTCTCAACGGCCGCGTGACCTACCAGCTCATGGCCGACTTCTGGCCCACCGCCGACTCCGATCCGCACCGCTCGGGGCCCATGGTCGAGTACGCCCGGATCTGGCGGAACATGCCGAAGATCGTGTTCTCCCGGACCCTCGAGCACGCCGCCTGGCACACCACCGTCGTCCGGGACGTCGTCGTGGACGACATCCTCGCGCTCAAGGCGCAGGACGGAGGCGACCTCGCGCTCGGCGGCGCCGCCCTCGCCGCCGAGTTCCTGCGGCACGACTTGGTGGACGAGTTCAGGATCTACGTCCACCCGATCCTTGTCGGCCGCGGTCAGCGTCTCTTCCCCGAGACCGACGCGCTGACGGCCCTGCGCCTGATCGACTCGCGCCGGTTCGGCAACGGTGTCGTGCTCCTGCATTACGAGCGCCCGCAGCCGGACGAACGGTAAACCTGTTGTCCCGCCCGGGTCCGCTCGATAGGAAGGCCGCATGACTGGAATCGGTGCTGTGTTCCGGCCCCAACTGCCGCCCGAGCGGCTGCGCGCGATCGCGCGGCTTGCGGACGAGGCGGGCCTTGAGGAGCTGTGGCTGTGGGAGGACTGCTTCCTGGAGGGAGGGATCTCCGCCGCGTCCGCCGCGCTCGCCTGGACCGAGCGGCTGCGGGTCGGCATCGGATTGCTGCCCGTGCCGCTGCGGAACGTCGCGGTGACCGCGATGGAGGCCGCCACCCTTGAACGGATGTTCCCCGGGCGGGCGATCCTCGGTGTGGGGCACGGCGTGCAGAGCTGGATGGGGCAGGTCGGCGCACGCCCCGAGTCGCCGGTGACGCTGCTGGGCGAGTATCTCGACGCGCTGCGGGCCCTGCTGCGCGGGGAGAGTGTCACCACCGACGGGCGGTACGTGAGACTGGACGGCGTGGCGCTGGACTGGCCGCCCGCGCAGGCGGTCCGCGTCCTCGCCGGTGCCACAGGACCGCGCACCCTGCGCCTGTCCGGCGCGGCGGCCGACGGGACCGTCCTCACCGCCACCACGGCACCCGAGGGCGTACGGAGGGCCCGTCAGCTCATCGATGAGGGGCGCGAGTCGGCGGACCGCACCGACCCCCACCACATCGTCGTCTACCTGCGCACCGCCACCGGCCCGGACGCCGCCGCCCGGCTGCGCGCCGAAATCGAGGCGGGCGGGGAGGACCCGGTACCGGAGCACGGGGTGGCCGGGGACGCGGCCGCGGTCGCCGAGGCTGTCCGGCGACTTGCCGACGCGGGCGCTGACACCGTCGTCCTCCAGCCGACCGCGGACGAGCCGGACCCGGAGGCGTTCATTCGGTTCGCGGCCCACGAGGTGCGCCCGCTGGTGTCGTGACCGCGGGCCCGTGGCCGGGCCCGGCTGTCCGTCCGTGCGGTCGGCCGGCCCGGGAAATTCGGTCGCGGTCCCTTCCCGGGCGCTGGGACGATCGCCGCATGACGACCAGCCGTACCTACGAAGACCTCGTCAAGGAAGCCGTCGACGCGTCCGTCGACGGCTGGGACTTCTCCTGGTTCGAGGGCCGGGCCACGGAGGAGCGGCCTCCGTGGGGGTACGCGCGTTCGATGGCGGAGCGGCTCGCCGTGGCCTCGGCCGCGCTCGACGTCCAGACCGGAGGCGGCGGGTCCTGGCCTCCACTAGTTCGCTGCCGCCGCTGACCGCGGCTACCGAGGGATGGCCGCCCAACGTCGCCAGGGCAACCGCTCTGCTCCATCCGCGCGGCGCCGTGGTCGTCGCCTCGCCCGAGGACGCGCCGCTTCCTTTCGCCGAAGGCGCCTTCGACCTCCTCACCAGCCGGCACCCGGTGCGCACGTACTGGCCCGAGATCGCCCGTGTGCTGCGTCCCGGCGGTACGTATTTCTCCCAGCAGGTCGGCCCGGCGAGCGCCGTCGAGGTCGTCGAGTACTTCCTCGGGCCGCAGCCGCCGGAGGTCCGCGACGCGCGCGACCCCGAGCGGGCACGGGCCCGGGCCGAAGAGGCCGGCCTCGAGGTCACCGGCCTTCAGGAGGCCCGGCTGCGCATGGAGTTCCATGACATCGGGGCCGTGGTCCACTTCCTGCGCAAGGTGATCTGGATGGTCCCGGACTTCACCGTGGACCGGTACGAGCCCCACCTGAGGTCCCTGCACGCACGGATCGAGTCCGAGGGGCCCTTCGTCGCGCACAGCACGCGATTCCTGATAGAGGTCCGCAAGCCGGGCAGGTGAGACCGGGGGGCCGTCCGAGCCGACGGGACTTGGGCGTCCTAAAAGTGAGACGGGTGTCCATATACCGGGACTGTTCACCTGAGGTTGTCACATCGTTATCGGATCCGCTTCGAATCGGGTCCGCCGCTCACGTAAGTTCAGACCAAGGCAATTCGCGTCAGCAAAGCTGCGCGGCACGGCACCGCGCAGTGGGAGGGGGCTGCGCGGCGCCGTACCTGCATCCGCGTGCCGTCAGGCGTCGTACACCGTCACCTGCGCCCCGCGCCCTATGCCCCACCGCTCCATCGCCCCGGCCTCGGCCTCCAGGACATGGCGCGCACGTAGGCGGGGCAGGCCGATCCGCCCCGGCGGCATCGTCCGTACCGCCACCACCCGCAACTCACGGTCCAGGTAGGCGACGTCGATCGCGAACCGCATCCCCAGGGTGTGCACCGAGCTCGCCGGGCTCAGCAGCAGAGCCCCCTCGATCCCGTCGCGCCCGAGCAGTCCGCGCCGCCGGGACCGGGCCGAGCGGGCGACCTCCAGGGGTACCGGGCCGGGCAGGCCGGCCGTCGTGAGCATGGCCATGACCGCGAAGCTATCGATGGCGTCAAGTGGGCGCTCGCGCCGCGAGTCACCCGGCCGGAGTATGCCCGGAAGCGTCATCCATGTGCCCCAAAGGGCAGGACACATCCCTCGGATACCTCTGGATTCGGCCGGATTCCCTTGGAATCCACTGTGATCCGGCCATGATCACGCTGTGAAGGAGTGATTCCGGGGTCATCACGGCGTCGCCGGGCGAATTCGGAGAGTAGTTGTGGCACGCCGATGCAGCCAGCAGCACTTACGAAGGGTTATGGTGGAAACCCCCCCCCGGGCCGGTCCGTCTCCCCCCCCACGGACCGGCCCGTTTTCCTTTCCCCCGTCGCGGGCCCATGGGCGTCCGAACCGCCCGCCGTGCGCACCGGTTCCCGGCGCGGCCGGTGGCGGGTGATCCGGCCCGGAATTGCGGGCCATACGGCCCCTGTTCGGGGGTACGCACCCAGGACGGAGCACTACACCCCTTGGTGGGGCCATGGATTTCCAGGGGTAGGCTTCGCCCCCGGGGACCGCCATCTGACGGGGATCGCGCACGCCCGAACCTGTCTGATCCGCACGGAGGGGCTGACAATCACGTGAACCTGCGCGACAAGCTGCGCGGCCTGCTGGTCAGGCTGTACGCACGCCGGGTGGAGGGTCACCTGGACCACGCTCAGGTGCCCAAGCACATCGGCGTCATCATGGACGGCAACCGGCGCTGGGCGAAGGCCGCGGGTTCGACCACCGCGCAGGGCCACCGGGCCGGGGCCGACAAGATCGAGGAGTTCCTCGGCTGGTGCGCCGAGACGGACGTCGAGGTCGTCACCCTCTGGCTGCTGTCGACGGACAACTTCGACCGGCCGAAGGAGGAGCTCGTCCCGCTCCTCGGGATCATCGAGGACGTCGTCCGCTCCCTTGCCGCCGACGGCCGCTGGCGGGTGCACCATGTGGGCGCCCGCGATCTGCTGCCCGGGCAGATGCAGGGTGTCCTCAAGGAGGCCGAAGAGGCCACCGCGCATGTCGAGGGGATACTCGTCAACGTCGCCATCGGCTACGGCGGGCGCCAGGAGATCGCCGACGCCGTCCGCTCGATGCTCCTCGACGCCCGGGAGAAGGGCACCTCGATGGAGGCCCTCGCCGACTCCGTGGACGTCGACCTGATCGGCAGGCACCTCTATACGAGTGACCAGCCCGACCCCGATCTGGTGATTCGAACGAGCGGTGAACAGCGGCTGTCCGGATTCATGCTCTGGCAGACGGCCCATTCGGAGTACTACTTCTGCGAAGTGTTCTGGCCGGCCTTCCGCAAGGTGGACTTCCTGCGCGCGCTCCGTGACTACGCGGCGCGACACCGCCGTTACGGCGGCTGAACAACCTCCTCGTCAGGGCGCCGACTCGCCCCTGGGCGACGGAAGAGGCCTTCACCCGTCAGGGCGTAAAAGTAACAAGGAGTTCATCGGGGCGCCGTCATATGCCGTGGCATGGCAGCGCATGTTCGAGGGCATAAGCCAGACAGGTCGACACCCGAACCACGGGTGTCGGATCTCAGCGGACGGCTCGGGGCCGTCCGCCCGGGAGGCCCTTTGCACCAGCCCCACCGTGCGGTCACGGCACGGAAGAAGCAGTGGAGGGCCGGTTCTCGGCCCGTGCATCGCGGCCGTCGACCGGTCGGGATTCCTCCCGCCCAGCCCGACCCGGCATTCCACTCCGTCGCTCCCCGACCTCATCCGAGGGGGTACGTCCTTCCGTGGTGACCAGCACAAAGCGCCCCAAGCCAGACCGGCGCACCTATGTTCTCGACACCAGCGTCCTGCTGGCCGACCCGAACGCCGTGACCCGCTTCGACGAGCACGAAGTCGTGCTCCCCATCGTCGTGGTCACGGAACTCGAGGCCAAGCGGCACCATCCGGAACTCGGTTACTTCGCCCGCCAGGCCCTGCGCCTGCTCGACGACTACCGGGTCCGGTACGGCCGTCTGGACGCCCCGATCCCGATCGGGGACCTCGGCGGAACCGTCCGGGTCGAGCTCAACCACTCGGACCCGAGCGTGCTCCCCATGGGCTACCGCCTGGGGGACAACGACTCCCGCATCCTCGCGGTCGCCCGCAATCTGCAGGCCGAGGGGTTCGACGTCACGGTCGTGTCGAAGGACCTGCCGCTGCGCATCAAGGCATCCTCCGTCGGTCTTCTCGCTGAGGAGTACCGCGCGGAGCTGGCCATCACGGACTCCACCGGCTGGACCGGAATGTCCGAACTGACCCTTTCTGGCGAGCAGGTGGACATCCTGTTCGAAGAGGGCCACGTCTATGTCCCCGAGGCCGCCGACCTGCCGGTGCACACGGGTCTGACGATCCAGTCGGAGCGGGGCAAGGCGCTCGGGCGTGTCACGTCGGAGGGTAACGTCCGGCTGGTGCGCGGGGACCGGGAGGCGTTCGGCATCAAGGGCCGCAGCGCGGAGCAGCGGATCGCGCTCGACCTGCTGCTCGACCCGGACGTCGGGATCGTGTCGATGGGCGGACGGGCCGGCACCGGAAAGTCGGCGCTGGCGCTGTGCGCGGGCCTGGAGGCGGTGCTCGAGCGCCGGCAGCACCAGAAGGTGATGGTGTTCCGGCCGCTGTACGCGGTCGGCGGGCAGGAACTCGGATACCTGCCGGGCACCGAGGCCGAGAAGATGAGCCCCTGGGCGCAGGCGGTCTTCGACACCCTGTCCGCGGTCACCAGCCGCGAGGTCATCGAAGAGGTCACCGCGCGCGGGATGCTGGAGGTCCTCCCGCTCACCCACATCCGCGGCCGCTCGCTGCACGACGCCTTCGTCATCGTGGATGAGGCCCAGTCGCTGGAACGGAACGTCCTTCTGACCGTTCTGTCCCGGATCGGCTCGAATTCACGGGTGGTTCTGACCCACGACGTGGCCCAGCGGGACAACCTCCGGGTGGGCCGGTACGACGGAGTCGTCGCCGTCGTGGAGAAGCTGAAGGGGCATCCGCTCTTCGCCCATGTCACGCTCACGCGGTCCGAGAGGTCCCAGATCGCGGCCCTTGTGACCGAAATGCTCGAGGACGGGCAGATCTGACCCGAGTGCACAACCCGAGGTAGTTACCCGTCGGTTGGCGCCGTTCGGCAAAGGCTCCAGAGCCTAGCCGGGCGGCGCCTTCGCGTGTGGGAGTTCCGGTAATCCGCTGGGCCAAACGGGATGTGAGCTTTCACACTCAACGCAGAATTGCCACCCGGCGTCCGGTTACGGCAGAGTCTCACTCCTGTCAGGCCCCGCATACGACACACCTGTACCCCCAGCGGTACGGCAACACAGCAACATCAGAACTTCATAGCGCCGTCGTATGCCGCCCGAGCACCACGCGGCCGCTTCCGTCAGGAAGTTGCCTACCGGGCCCGCGCCTCCCGTGACCCCGCAGTTGGGAGGCCAGCGTCAGGGGCACGATTGCGTCCGCCAGGGTCACCGAAGCGGGCGATGCTGGAAGGAAACCGTGTGAGCCGGATTTCGGTCCGGGGATTCGCAGTGGCTTCGGCCACGGCGGTCACCGCTGTCGGCGCCGTCACCGGTGTTGCCTCGGGCAGCACTGGGCAGCCCTCGTCGAGCGACGCCGAGGCGACGGCCAACGAGACGACCCTCCTGGCGGATATACCCGCGGGTCAGCAGGCACAGGTGCAGACCGCGTCCCTGACGCAGCAGGCTGACGCCCAGGCCATCGCCGCGGACGTCAGCGCCAAGAAGGACGCCGAGGAGACGGCCCGTAAGCAGGCGGCCGCGGACGCGATCGCCAAGCAGAAGGCCGCGCAGAAGGCCGAAGAGGAAGCCAAGGCACGCAAGGAGGCCGCAGCCGCGGCCAGCCGCGCGAGCCGTGACGCCTCCAGCTTCCCGGTCCAGAGCTCCTACTCCGTCGCGCAGATCCAGGCGATGGCACGTCAGCTGGTGGCAGCCGACCAGTTCCAGTGCTTCAGCAACATCGTGGACCACGAGTCCAGCTGGAACTACCGTGCGGTCAACGCCTCCTCCGGTGCCTACGGTCTCTTCCAGGCCCTGCCCGGCTCCAAGATGTCGTCTGTCGGCGCCGACTGGCAGACCAACCCGGCCACGCAGATCAAGTGGGGCCTCAACTACATGAACGGCCGGTACGGCAGCCCCTGTGGGGCCTGGTCGTTCTGGCAGGCCAACCACTGGTACTGAGCCGCTTGTCCGCGCACGCGCGGTCGCTCAACCTTGCGGAGCCCCTCACCGTCTTTGGGTGAGGGGCTCAGGCCGTTTACGGCCGTCGGGTCCTGCCCTGTACGGTCGGAACCGACGACTCCAGGGGGGAGTGGTGGGGAGCACCCGGGGACACGGGGGAAGAGGACGGATCATGTCTCAAGTGCCAGGGTGGCTCTCCCGGCTGGGCGCCGGGCTGAGCCAGGTGGGCGAGCGGCTGGACGAGCGCCGCGCCGAGGTCGAGAAGGAACACGCCGAGCCCGCGCCGCCCCCGGTGCCGGACGGCGTACCCCCGCGTCCGGCGTACGCGCCCACGGTCCAGGCGCGTCCGAATCCCGTCGAGGCGGTGCCGTGGGGAGTACGGGTCGCCGCCGAAGCCGGCTGGCGGGTGCTCGTCCTGGCCGGCACCCTCTGGGTGCTGATGCGGGTCATCAGTGCCGTCCAGTTGGTGGTGCTGGCGTTCGTGTGCGCGTTGCTCATCACGGCGCTGCTGCAGCCGACCGTGGCGCGGCTGAGGCGTCACGGTGTGCCGCGGGGCCCGGCGACCGCGCTGACCGCGATCCTCGGCTTCGTCATCATGGGCCTCATCGGCTGGTTCGTGACCTGGCAGGTCATGGAGAACATCGACTCGCTCTCCAACCAGATCCAGGACGGCATCGACGAGTTGCGCAAGTGGCTGCTCAACAGCCCCTTCCACGTGACGGACAAGCAGATCAACCAGATAGCCAAGAACCTGCGCGAGGCGATCGGCGCGAACGCCGACCAGATCACCTCGACCGGCCTGGAGGGCGTGCAGGTCATCGTCGAGGCCCTGACCGGCATCCTGCTGACGGTCTTCTCGACCCTCTTCCTGCTGTACGACGGCCGGCGCATCTGGGAGTGGACGCTCAAGCTGGTGCCGGCCGCGGCGCGGCCGGGTGTGGCGGGCGCCGGTCCCCGGGCCTGGCGCACGCTGACGGCCTACGTCCGCGGCACGGTGATAGTGGCCCTGATCGACGCGATCTTCATCGGCCTGGGCATCTACATCCTGAACGTGCCCATGGCCGTGCCGCTCGCCGTCTTCATCTTCCTCTTCTCCTTCATCCCCCTGGTGGGCGCGGTCGCGTCGGGCGCGCTGGCGGTGGTGGTGGCGCTGGTGACGCAGGGGGTCTTCACGGCCATCATGACGCTGGTCGTGGTCCTGACCGTGCAGCAGATCGAGGGCCACATCCTGCAACCGTTCATCCTGGGCCGGGCGGTGCGGGTCCACCCGCTGGCGGTCGTCCTGTCGGTGACGGCCGGCGGGATCGTCGCGGGGATCGGCGGCGCGGTGGTGGCGGTGCCGCTGGTGGCGGTGACGAACACGGTGGTGGGCTATCTGCGCTCATACGCGAGTTCGGGAGCGACACACCAGACCCTCCAGCCGGCGGCCGCGCGGCAGCCGGAGACGTCGGTGTCAGGAAGCGGCCCGACCGACGCCTGACCGGGAACGAGCCGGGACGACCCCGGGCCGGGGTACTGCCGGGCTGGGGCCGTATGGCGTGGCCCCTCGGCTCGCGTCCGGCCTTCCAGGACCGGGCCGTTGAGGCCGGAGGAGGCCCGGGGCGGAGCCCCCGGGGACGGCCAGAACGAACGAAGAGGGCCTCTCCCACCGAAGTGGAAGAGGCCCTCTTTGCCGTTCGCTCACTCGGAGAGCACGGCCTCCGCGTCCAGCGTCACGCCGACCGCCTGGATCACCGAAGCGATCTTGAAGGCTTCCTGGACGACCTCACGGTCCACTCCCGCCTTGCGGAGCACCTGCTCGTGCGAGTCCAGGCACGTTCCGCAGCCGTTGATCGCCGAAACCGCGAACGACCACAGCTCGAAGTCGACCTTCTCGACACCGGGGTTGCCGATGACGTTCATCCGCAGACCCGCGCGCAGCGTGCCGTACTCGTGGTCCGAGAGCAGATGCCGGGTGCGGTAGAACACGTTGTTCATCGCCATGACGGCGGCCGCGGACTTGGCCGCGGTGTACGCCTCGGGCGTCAGGTTCGCCTTCGCCTCGGGCGCCAGCTCGCGCAGCACGATCGCCGACCGGGAGGCGATCGCCGTGGCCAGCACCGTGCCCCACAGCTGCTGGGCCGGCAGGTCGGAGTTGCCGATGACCGAACCGAGGTTGAGCTTCAGGTCCTTGGCGTAGTCCGGGATGGCGGACTTGAGGGAGTCGAGGGACATCGCTCACTCACCGGCCAGGAGCTTCACCGGGTCGAGGGTGTCCTCGCCCTTGCTCCAGTTGCACGGGCACAGCTCGTCGGTCTGCAGGGCGTCCAGGACCCGCAGGACCTCCTTGGGGTTACGGCCGACGGAACCCGCGGTCACCATGGTGAACTGGATCTCGTTGTTCTGGTCCACGATGAAGACGGCGCGCTGCGCGAAGCCGTCCTCGCCCTCGATGCCCAGGTCGCGCATCAGCTCGTGCTTCGAGTCGGCCATCATCGGGAACGGCAGCTCGCGCAGGTCCGGGTGGTCCTTGCGCCAGGCGTGGTGGACGAACTCGGAGTCACCGGAGAAGCCGAGGATCTGGGCGTCACGGTCGGCGAACTCGTCGTTCAGCTTGCCGAAGGCCGCGATCTCGGTCGGGCACACGAAGGTGAAGTCCTTGGGCCATGCGAAGACGATCTTCCACTTGCCCTCGTAGGTCTTGTGGTTGATCTGCTCGAACTCCTGGCCCTTCTCCAGCGAGACGCAGGCGGTCAGTTCGAACTCGGGGAACTTGTCACCGACAGTGAGCACGCGCTCTCCTTGCAGCACAGAAGCACCGCCTACACAAGGTGCTTCTCAGGGGTTGGACAATGCCGATCCTGGCACAAGGTGCATTGATACGAGTAATAGCTACACTCGGTCAGGTTGATCGGCATCACTTATCAGTGACCAATGGTGAGGAGCGCGACGGATGGGTGGGACCAGGAGCAACGGGCGTCGTCAGCCCAGTCTCGCCCAGTTGCGCGCCTTCGCCGCCGTCGCCGAGCATCTCCACTTCCGGGACGCGGCCGCCGCGATCGGCATGAGCCAGCCCGCGCTGTCCGGCGCCGTCTCCGCGCTGGAGGAGGTCCTCGGGGTGACGCTGCTGGAGCGGACCACTCGCAAGGTGCTCCTTTCGCCCGCCGGTGAGCGCCTCGCCGTACGGGCCAAGGCGGTGCTGGTGGAGGTCGGCGCCCTCATGGAGGAGGCCGAGGCCGTCCGGGCGCCCTTCACCGGGGTGCTGCGGCTCGGGGTGATCCCGACGGTCGCACCGTACCTGCTGCCGACCGTCCTCAATCTCGTCCACGACCGCTACCCGCACCTCGACCTGCAGGTCCACGAGGAGCAGACCGCCAACCTGCTCGACGGACTCACCACCGGCCGTCTCGACCTGCTGCTGCTCGCCGTCCCCCTCGGCGTGCCCGGTGTCGTCGAACTCCCCCTCTTCGACGAGGACTTCGTGCTCGTCACTCCGCTCGACCACTGGCTCGGGGGACGGGAGGGCATCCCCCGTCAGGCGCTGCGCGAGCTGAACCTGCTGCTGCTCGACGAGGGCCACTGCCTGCGCGACCAGGCCCTCGACATCTGCCGGGAGGCCGGCCGTGAGATCAGTGGGGCTGGGCGGAGGCCTTCGGCCGAAGGGCGGGAGGGCGCGCCCGTGACCACGACCGCCGCCGGACTGTCCACCCTCGTCCAGCTCGTCGCCGGCGGCCTCGGTGTCACCCTGCTGCCGCGCACCGCGCTCAAGGTGGAGACCACCCGCAACAACCAGCTCCTCACCGGCTACTTCGCCGACCCGGCGCCGACCCGGCGCGTCGCCTTCGCGATGCGTGCGGGTGCCGCCCGGGGCGCCGAGTACGAACAGCTGGCCGAGGCCATGCGCGAGGCACTGCGGCCCTTGCCCGTACGGGTACTTGGGCCGGGGGCCTGAAGAATCTCCGCGCAGCCGCGCACACATACTCGATCCCTCACGTGTCCGATGACGCACCCGGAACGGCGAGAGAATTCAACTTCCGTCAGGTAGTGCGGATTTCGCAGGAATATGCGGCCCGGCTGATACACATAACCCCTCAGCGTGACACGTCAGGCGTGTGT
Source organism: Streptomyces sp. NPDC001156 (assembly GCF_053598275.1). Taxonomy (NCBI): domain Bacteria; kingdom Bacillati; phylum Actinomycetota; class Actinomycetes; order Kitasatosporales; family Streptomycetaceae; genus Streptomyces; species Streptomyces sp. NPDC001156. The sequence continues at coordinate 31,781 of NZ_JBSFJX010000016.1, forward strand.
GCGACATTCCAAGGGGAGTTGTGGCGGGCATACGGGATTCCCTTGGGCGGGCCGGATACGACCTGCTGTCGCATGCGCTGACCCGGCATGCGCGGGAAAAGGGCGACGGCGGCCTCCGGGTTTCGGGGCAGCCCGGGGGAGTCGTCCATCTGCGCGACGGTCTCGTGGTCGCCGTCGCGAGCCCCGGCGCCCCCGGTCCCGGAACGCTACTCACGCGTTCCGGCCGGTCCGGCGCCGGTCCGGCCGAACTGCGGGTCCTGCGTGTGAACGCGTGCGGGCCCCTCCCGGTCGGGGGAGGGGGCCCGCACGACGGTCCGCCGGCTACTCCGTGCGCAACCCGTCCGGCCGCATCAGCCGCAGCAGCGGCGGCAGGCTGAGCAGCGTCACCAGGAAGACGACCGCGGCGCCGAAGCCGGTCATCGACAGCACGCTCGGCCAGTCCACGCGGACGGTCTGGCCGGTCATCTTCAGCAGCACCGCACCCAGCACCAGACCGACCGTCGACGCCAGCACCAGCCCCAGCCCGATCGGGATCGCCGTCTGCCACAGCACCGACAGGCTCAGCGTGCGGCGCCGGGTGCCGAAGGCGACCAGCGACGACAGCAGCTTCTTGCGCTCGCGCAGCTGCTCCAGCTGGGACACCAGAAGGCTCGCGCCGATCAGCGCCAGCACACAGGCGGCGCCGACGAACAGCCCCGTGCGGATGGAGGTGAACCTGTTGGACTGCTCCGAGGCCGCCCACGTCATGGCGTCCGCCTGTACATCGACCCGCACCGCCGTGTTCCGCACGTACTCGCGCACGTCCGGTACGGACCGGTCGATCGACAGGTAGATCTCACCGGTGACCGGCTCCGCGGCCCGGTCGGGCAGCGCGCCCGGTGTCATCAGGATGCCGCCGCGCTGCGAACCCGTCGGGTCCTTGATCGTCCGAGCCTGCTTCAGCTGCGCCGGGACCTTCCAGACGACCTCGCTGTGGCGCTCGGTGGCGTAGGACGGGTCGATGTAGAGGGTCCGGCCCGGCTTGGCCAGCTTCGGCGTGTCGGTGTCCCACTCGGCACCGGTCAGGGCGAACACGTCCCCGTCGTGGCACGAGGGCAGCGACGCCAGCTCGCGCAGGGCGGCGCAGTCGCCGACATTGAGCTCCATGCTCGCCTCGGGGTCCTTGCGCCGGTCACCGATGCTGGCGGAGGAGAGCGCCGTGACCTTGCGGACGCCCTTGGTGGCGGCGAACTGCCGGGCGGCCGGGTCGAGCGGCACCCCCTTCGGTAGGTTCACCTGCATCTGCGCCCGCGAGAGGTCGTTCTGGCTCGCCTTGGTGTAGTCGCTCTCGACCCCGGCGAACAGCATCTGCAGTGCGATCGCCCCGGCCACCGCCACCGCGATGCCGTTCACCATACGGGCCGCTGTGCCGCTGCTCAGCTGCAGCCTGCGCACGGCCAGTTGCCAGGCGACGCCGCCCCGTCCGAGCCGGGCCACGACCGTCTCCACGATCCACGGCAGCAGCGCGGTCACCCCGACGAGCAGCAGGATGACGCCGCTGGTGACGAGGTACTGGTTGAAGTTCCCGTTGTCGTGGCCCTGGCCGATCATCGGGTAGAGCATCGCGAGCCCGCCCAGCGGCAGCAGCAGCCGCCACCACAGCCGGCGACGTCTGGGGCGCGCCGCACGGACCACGCCGAGCGGCTCGATGACGACCTGGCGCAGGGCGAACAGAGTCACCAGCACCGCGGCCGCCGGCACCGCCACCGCGACGAGCACGGCGAGGACCGGAGAGGGGTTGAGATAGCTGGGGAACACGCTGACATCGAGGATCTCCGCGGTGCCCGCGACCTGACGTCCGACGAAGAAGAACAGGGTGCCGAGGACGAGCCCCGCCAGGGCTCCCGCGAGCGCCTCGCCCGCGGCGATCCGCCGGGTCATCCCGCCGTCGGAGCCGACCAGCCTGAGCGCCGCCAGCCTGCGGTCGCGCCGCTCGCCGCCGAACCGCACGGCCGCGGCGATGAACACGGCGACCGGCATCAGCAGCACCACGAAGACGACGAGCGCCAGCAGGACCAGTACCGGGTCCGACTTCTCGGAGGTCGCGGTCGGGTGCCCGAAGCGGTCGATACGGGCCACCGAGGAACCGTTGATCTTCGCCGCGAGGCCGTTCGCCCCCGCGTAGTAGGCGAGTTCGTGCGAGCCGATCAGCCCGCTCTCCCCGATGGTCCCGACGATCCGGTACGGCAGCCGCTCCCGCAGCAGCCTCCCGCCGTCGGAGCCGAGGAGTTCCTTCAGCGCGGGGGAGACGACCATGTCCCCGACGGCCGGGAACGTGTCCAGCCCCGGTGGAAGCGGCGCCCGCGCCCCTTCGGGCTCCATCAGCCGCCCGCGTACGTCCTTCTCGTGGAACGTCGTGTCGATGTCCGCGATCACGAGGGTGCGGTCGGACCTGGGCATGGTCGTCTGGCTGTACGTGTAGTCCAGGCGCGCCTCCTCACGCTCGTGCCGCACCACCAGCGTGTTCGGCAGCGCGGTGGTGAGCAGCAGCAGAGCCACCCCGAGACCGACACCGACAGCCGTCAGCAGGAGCCGGGCCCACCCCTCGCGCCCGCCGGTGAAGGCGAACCGGACGCCCATGGCCAGATCCCGGGCCCACTGGCTCATACGACGCGCTCCATGTCCCTGGACTTACCGTCCCGCACGACGATCTCGCGATCGGAGTAGGCGGCCACCCGCGCCTCGTGCGTGACCAGCACGACGGCCGCGTTGGTGGACCGGGCCGCCTCGGTGAGCAGCTCCATCACGCGCTCGCCGTTGAGGGAGTCGAGCGCGCCGGTGGGCTCGTCGGCGAACAGCACGCGCGGGCTGGTGACCAGGGCGCGGGCGACGGCGACGCGCTGTCCCTGACCGCCGGATATCTCCCCGGGCCGCTTGCCCGCGAGGTCGTCGACCTCCAGGCGCTCCATCCAGGACAGGGCGGTGCGCTCGGCCGCCTTGCGCGAGGCGCCGCTCAGCCGCAGCGGAAGGGCCACGTTCTCGACGCAGGTCAGTTCGGGTACGAGCTGTCCGAACTGGAAGACGAACCCGAACTCCGAACGCCTGAGGCGGCTGCGCTGGGCGTCGCTCATGCCGGCCATCTCGCGGCCGTCGTACAGGATCGAGCCGGAGTCGGGCGGCACGATCCCGGCGAGACAGTGCAGCAGGGTCGACTTGCCGGAACCGGAGGGACCCATCACGGCGACGATCTCGCCGGGGTGGACGGAGAAGTCGGCGCCGTCGAGGGCGACGGTCGGGCCGTAGGCCTTGCGCAGGTTTTCGGCGGCCAGCAGGGAACCGGGAGGAGGAGTCACTTGGCCACCGCCTCGGCGAGCCGGTCGAGACGTGCGGCGGTCAGCTCCAGCCAGCGCAGGTCGGCCTCGAGGTGGAACAAGGCGTGATCGCAGATCAGCTGGTCGGCCAGATCGCCCTTGCGCTTGCGGTCGGTCAGGATCCGCATCATGCGCAGGTGCTCGGAGCGCTGCGTGTCGAGTATGTCGGCCGCGTCGCGGTGCGTGAGCAGCGCGAGGACGACCTTCGTGTAGAGCGTCGACTGCAGATACGGCTCGGGCTTTTCGGGGGTCGCGAGCCACTGCTGTACGTCGGTGATCCCGGCGTCGGTGATGGCGTACCGCTTGCGCTCGGGCCCGCCGCCGGCCTCGATGCCGTCGACTTCGACGAGCCCGTTCTTCAGCAGGCGGGACATCGTCGAGTAGACCTGGCCGTAGTGCAGCGGCCGGTCGTGACCGAACTTCTCGTCGAAGGCCCGCTTGAGGTCGTAGCCGTGGCGGGGCCCGGACTCCAGGAGTCCTAGGAGGGTGTGACCGATGGACATGGGAGCACTGTACATAGCGCGTATACACATGACGTATACACGGCGCGTATAGATCTTGGTCCAGAGGGCGTCAGCGCAGGTGAGGGCCGTTTGTCACGGTTCTGCTACGCGGCGGGCACTCACGCCTCGGGCTCCTCGGAAGCGGGCGGCCGGCCCCTGCGGGGGATCGGTCCGGTCCCCCGGGGCAGGCGGCCGGCCTCCGCGAGGGCGCGCCGCAGCACGAACTCGATCTGCGCGTTGGCCGAGCGCAGCTCGTCCGAGGCCCACCTGGCCAGTGCGTCGTAGACCAGCGGGTCCAGCCGCAGCAGCACCTGCTTGCGCTGCTGCGGCCGACGCTGGGGGGCCGGACCCCCGGAAGGCGCCGTCACTGGTAGAGGGACCCAGTGTTGAGGATGGGCTGCGGCGCCCGGTCTCCGCAGAGCACCACCATCAGGTTCGACACCATCGCCGCCTTCCGCTCGTCGTCCAGCTCCACGATGTCGCGCTCGGCGATGCGGGCCAGTGCCGCCTCGACCATCCCGACCGCGCCGTCCACGATCTGCCGCCGTGCCGCGACCACCGCGCCCGCCTGCTGCCGCTGGAGCATCGCGGACGCGATCTCCGGAGCGTATGCGAGATGCGTGAAGCGCGACTCGATGATCTGCACCCCGGCGGCGTCCACGCGCACGTGCAGCTCGGCGGCGAGTTTCTCGGTGATCTCCTCGGCGTTGCCGCGCAGTGAGAGCCCGCCCTCCTCGTGTGCGTCGTACGGGTACTCGATGGCGATGTGCCGCACGGCCGCCTCGGTCTGCGTGGCGACGAACTCCAGGAAGTCGTCGACCTCGAAGGTGGCCTGCGCGGTGTCCTCGACCCGCCAGACCACCACCGCGGCCAGTTCGATCGGGTTGCCGTAGGCGTCGTTGACCTTGAGGACGGCGGTCTCGTGGTTGCGGACCCGTGTCGAGATCTTCGTACGGGAGGTGAAGGGGTTCACCCAGCGCAGGCCGTCCTGCCGGATCGTGCCGCGGTAGCGCCCGAAGAGCTGGACGACCCGGGCCTCGCCCGGTGCCACCGTGTTCAGGCCGGACATGGCGATGAGCGCGGCGAGGCCGACGAGGACGCCGACGACGATCAGTGCCGCCTTCGCGCCGTCCGCGGTGACCGTCGAGCCGGCCGCGACCAGGCAGGCGCCGAGCGCGAGTCCGGCCAGTCCGAGCGCCAGCGCCAGACCGCCGCCGATGCTGTGCGCGGAGAACTCCCGGACCCGGGGCGCGGGCATCTCCGGTATGTCGCCGGCGGAGGAAGCGTCTTGTGTCGACATGGGTGGTGTCCCCCGTTTCGAATCATAGCCATTGTCTAGCTAAGTGATATCACATTACCCGGTGCGACAACCTTCCATGCCTCTCGAACGTCGGTTCCATTGGGACGGGTGCTGATTGTCACGTCCGCAAAAGGGGGGATCGCCGCCCCTTTGTCTTACCGGGCGGTGTTAGTTTTCTGAGCTGACCTGAGCCAAGCACCTGTGTGACAGCCGAGAAGGAAGCGGAGCACATCGACCGATGGGACGAGCGGAAGAGAGACGAGCGCGGCAGCGCGGTGGCCGCCGCGCGGCGCCCCAGCGCTCGACCAGGGCGACCAGCTCCGCGTCGGTCGGTATGGGCGGTGCGCCGACCACGGGCAGGGCCGCCGCGCGTGGCAGGGCGGGTAAGAAAAAGAGCGGCATACGCAGGCTCTTCACCTGGAAGACCCTGCTCGGCTCGCTGTTCGGCTTCGTGCTGCTGGCCATGGGTGCGTTCGCCCTGCTGTACATGATGACGCCCATCCCCGCGGGGAACGCCGCCGCCAAGCTGCAGAGCAACATCTACAAGTACGGCGACGGCTCGATCCTGGCCCGCACCGGTGACATCAACCGCGAGAACGTCGATCTGGCCGAGGTGCCCAAGGACGTCCAGCACACCTTCGTGGCCGCCGAGAACAAGACCTTCTACCAGGACGCCGGCATCGACCTGAAGGGCACGGCCCGCGGTCTGCTCAACACCGTCTCCGGCAAGGGCGCGCAGGGTGGTTCGACGATCACCCAGCAGTACGTCAAGAACTACTACCTGAACCAGAACCAGACCGTCACGCGGAAGCTGAAGGAACTGGTCATCTCGTTGAAGCTGGACCGCCAGAAGTCCAAGGACTACATCCTGGCGGGCTACATCAACACCAGCTACTACGGCCGCGGCGCCTACGGCATCCAGGCCGCCGCGCAGGCGTACTACCGCAAGGACGCCAAGGACCTCACGGTCGAGGAGGGCGCGTACCTGGCCTCCCTGCTCCAGGCACCGAACCAGTACGACTGGGCGATCGCGAGCGACACCGGCAAGAAGCTGGTGCAGGCGCGCTGGAACTACGTCCTGAACAACATGGTCCAGATGCACTGGCTGGACGCGGGCAAGCGCCAGTCCATGAAGTTCCAGGTACCGAAGGCGCCCAAGGGGGCGCCCGGTATGCAGGGACAGACCGGCTATCTGGTGGACGCGGCCAACGCGGAGCTGGAGAAGCAGCTCGTCGCCCAGGGCACCGCCTCCTCGCTCGGTGACGCCGAGGCCATGGTGAAGGCCGGCGGCTGGACCGTCACGGTCAACATCGACAAGAAGAAGCAGTCCCAGCTGGAGCAGGCCGTCAAGGCACAGTTGACCAGCAAGCTCAACGCGAAGAAGCGCTCCGTGGACGGCGACGTCCAGCCAGGTGCCGTGTCGGTCGACCCGAAGACGGGCCGCGTGCTCGCGATGTACGGCGGCGTCGACTACTTCAAGCACTTCCGCAACAACGCCACGCGCCGTGACTACCAGCCGGCCTCCACCTTCAAGCCGCTGATCCTCGCGGCCGCCCTGGAGAGGCAGGCCAAGACGCAGGACGGCCGGGCGATCACCGCGAACACGATCTACGACGGCACCAGCCGCCGGCCGGTCAAGGGCAGCGCGATCGGCTTCGCTCCGCCGAACGAGGACGACCAGAACTACGGCAACATCACCGTGCAGACAGCGATGAACAAGTCTGTCAACTCGGTCTTCGCGCAGATGGGCGTCGACGTCGGCATGGAGGACGTGCTGAAGGTGGCGGGCCAGCTCGGCCTGGACACCAAGGGCCTGCAGGCGGTGCCCGCGCAGACACTCGGCTCCATGGGCGCGAGCCCGCTCGAGATGGCCGGCGCCTACGCGACCCTCGACAACCACGGCAAGAAGGTCACCCCGGCGATCATCAAGTCGGTGGAGCACAAGGACCGCACGGTCACCCTGCCGGACCCGATCGGCGACCAGGTCATCGACCGTACGGCCGCCGACACGGTCACCTCGGTGCTCACCGGTGTGGTCGACGACGGTACGGCCAAGACGTCCGTCCGGGACAACCCGTCGCGTGACGGCCAGCAGGTCGCGGGCAAGACGGGTACGTCCGACAACAACAAGTCGGCCTGGTTCACCGGGTACACGCCGGATCTGGTCACCTCCGTCGGCCTGTTCGGCGAGAACGCCAAGAACGGCGCCCAGGTCACCCTTTCGGGCGCCACCGGTCTCCTCCCGGCCCCCGGCCGTATCAATGGTGGCGGCTACCCGGCGCAGATCTGGGCCGCGTACACCTTCCAGGCGATGGGCACGGTCAGCAAGTTCGACCTGGACACCACGCAGGGCGCGGCGGTCCAGCCGAGCGAGACGCCCAGCCTCACGCAGTCGCCGACGTCGACCCCGTCGTCCACGCCGACCACGCAGCAGCCGACGACGCAGGCGCCGACGACCACGGCTCCTGCGAGCCCGACGCAGACGCCCACCCAGACGCCGACGACGAACCAGCCGACGGCTCCGCCCACGACACCGCCGGCGACGCCGCAGCTCCCGCTGAATCCGAACGGGTAGCAGAAGCCGGACAAGCAGCAGTAGCGGGAGGGCGCCCGGTGGACCGGCCACCGGGCGCCCTTCGCGTTGTGCTGTCAGCCGCCGTTGACGTTGTGGGCGATGCGGTCGCCGATCTCCTTGTCGATGTTGCGCCAGTACTGCAGCGCGCGGTCCAGCACCGGGCGGCTCACGCCCTGCAGCAGGTGCTTGGTGACATTGGAGACCAGCCGGTCGCGGGCCGCCTCGTCCAGGACCTGGCGGACCATCGTGTGGGCCTGGCCGAAGTCGTCGTCCTCACGGTGCAGCCGATAGGCCTCCCGCACCATCTCGCCCGCCGTGTGCCAGCCGGCCGGGTCGCCGAACTGCTGGACGTCCGCGGCCGGTCCGCCGTAGGAGTTGGGTGCGTACGGCCGCGCGGTGCGCGCGGGCTCGTAGCGCATCGGGCCGTCCTTGGCGTAGGAGTGCACGTCCACGCGCGGCCGGTTGGGCGGCAGCTGGGCGTAGTTGGGGCCGATGCGGTAGCGGTGCGTGTCCGGGTACGAGAAGAGCCGGCCGAGCAGCATCTTGTCCGGCGACGGGCCGATGCCCGGCACCATGTTGGACGGCTCGAACGCGGCCTGCTCGATGTGGATGAAGTAGTCCTCCGGGTTCTTGTTCAGCGTCATCCGGCCGACCTCGATCAGCGGGTAGTCGCCGTGCGGCCACACCTTGGTCAGGTCGAACGGGTTGAACCGGTAGTCCGGCGCGTCGTCGAAGGGCATCACCTGGACGTACATCGTCCAGGACGGGTGATCGCCGCGCTCGATCGCCTCGTACAGATCGCGGCGGTGGACGTCGGCGTCCTTGCCCGCCAATTCGTCGGCCGCCTCCTGGGTGAGGAAGTCGATGCCCTGGTCGGTCTTCATGTGGTACTTGACCCAGAACTTCTCGCCGCCGCCGTTGATCCACATATAGGTGTGGGAGGAGTACCCGTTCATGTTGCGGTACGTCTTCGGGATGCCCCGGTCGCCCATGAGCCACGTCACCATGTGCGCGGACTCGGGGGACAGGGTCCAGAAGTCCCACTGCATGTCGTTGTTGCGCAACCCGGTCACCGGGTGGCGCTTCTGGGAGCGGATGAAGTCCTGGAACTTCTGCGAGTCACGGACGAAGAAGATCGGCGTGTTGTTGCCGACCAGGTCGTAGTTGCCGTGCTGGGTGTAGAACTTCAGCGCGAAACCGCGCGGGTCGCGCCAGGTGTCCGGGGAGCCGAGCTCACCCGCGACGGTGGAGAAACGTGCGAGCATCTCGGTGCGCTTCCCCGGCTGGAGCAGGTCGGCCTTGGTGAACTGGCTGACATCGTTGGTGACTTCGAAGGTTCCGTACGCGCCACTGCCCTTGGCGTGTACCACCCGTTCCGGAACTCGCTCCCGGTTGAACTGGGCCATCTTCTCGATGAGGTAGTGGTCCTGGAGCAGGATCGGGCCGTCGGGGCCGATGGTCAGCGAGTGCTCGTCGCTCTCCACCGGGATGCCCGAGTTGCTGGTGGTGAAAGGAACCGACTGGGGTGCCTGCGTCACGAGCGTCCTCCCGTCGTACAGAGGGGTCGGTCAGGTCGCTTCGCTCACCTCAGCAGTCAACTCCGCCGATGGGATGTCGGCAACTTTTGGACGGGGTCCAGTTTCGGTCCGGTTCTGATTGCCGTACGGGCGCGCCGGCCGCTCAGCCCCGGTTCAGCTCGAACCAGACCACCTTCCCGGTGCTCAGCCGGGTCGCACCCCACCGCCGGGCCAGCCGGTTCACCAGGTAGAGCCCCCGGCCGCCCTCGTCCGTGGCGCGCGCCTGCCTCAGCCGCGGCAGCTGCGGCACGTCGTCGCCGACCTCGCAGCGCAGTACATCGGTACGCAGCAGACGCAGCGTGACCGGCCGTGACGCATAGCGCACGGCATTGGTCACGACCTCGCTCACCAGTAGCTCCACCGAGTCCGTCAGCTCCTCCATGCCCCAGCGCGCCAGCGCACGGCGGGCCAGGCGCCGGGCCCGGCTCGGGGCCGCGTCCTCCGGTTCCAGGTACCAGTAGGCGACATCACTTGGCGCGATCCCGTCGAAACGGGCGGCGAGCAGGGCGATGTCGTCGTCCCGGTCGCCGGGGCCGAGCATGTCGAGCACCTCGTCGCACAGCGCCTCGAGCGGCGGCGGATGATCCGCGCCGGTGAGCTGGGCGGTGGCGGCGAGCTTCTCCCGCAGCTGTTCTATGCCCGTCCACACGTCACGCAGCCGCGACTCGACGAGACCGTCGGTGTACAGCAGAAGGGTCGCCCCGGCCGGGGCGTCCAGCTCGACCGCCTCGAAGTCCACTCCGCCCACGCCGATGGGCGCGCCCGCGGGCACCCGCAGCACCTCGGCCCGGCCGCCCAGATGCAGCAGGACCGGCGGAGGGTGGCCGGCGTTGGCGATGGTGATCCGGTGCGCGACCGGGTCGTACACCGCGTACAGGCAGGTCGCCATGCGGTCGGTGCCCAGTCGCTGGGCCTGCTCGTCGAGGTGGTGCAGCACCTCCTGCGGCGGCAGGTCGAGCCCGGCGAGCGTCTGGGCCGTGGTCCGCAGCTGCCCCATGATCGCCGCGGAGGTCATGGAGTGGCCCATCACGTCGCCCACGACCAGGGCCACCCGGCTGCCGGGCAGCGGAATGGCGTCGTACCAGTCGCCACCCACCCGTGCCGTCTCGGCGGCCGGCAGATAGCGGGACGCGAGCCGGACGCCCGTCGGGTTCGGCAGGGTCTCCGGCAGCATCGTGCGCTGCAGCTCGTCGGCGATGTACGCCTCGCGGCCGTACAGCACCGCCTTGTCGATGCCGAGCGCGCTGTGCGTCGCCAGCTGCGCGGCGACCAGCAGGTCGTCCGCCTCGAACGCCAGGCGCTCCGCGCGGCGCAGGAACAGCACGGCGCCGATGACCCGGCGCCGGCCGCGCAGCGGGGCGAGGATCGCCCGCTGGCCAGGGGGAACCGTGAGGTCGTCGCCCAGCAGTTCGGGCAGCGCGGCGCGGGCGGACGGCGCGTCCGCGAACACCGGCCGTACCCCGCGCAGCACCTCGGCGAGCGCACCTCCGGGCCGCACCTCGCACAGCTCGTTGCTCAGTGCCACGAGGCCAGGGCTCTCCGGCACCGGAACCGGCAGGATCCCGTCCTCCAGGTCCCGCTCCTGCGGGATCCGGTCGGTGCGCCGCAGCCGCAGCACCAGCGGCCCGGTCGGCCGCTCGTCACCCACTGGCAGCGGGTCGCGCAGATAGACCAGGATCGCGTCCGAGAACGTCGGCACAGTGGCCCGGCACAGACCCATCACGATCTCGTCGAGATCGATACCGCGGGCGATCCGCCGGGTCGCGGCGCCCACGAAACGCAGCCGGTCGCCGTCGCGGCGCATGGGCATGGGGCCGTGCGGCGGCGGGGCCTGGCCGGTACGCCGCTCCGTGCCGCCGGGCAGGCCTGCGGCACGGTCCTGTTCGCCGCCGGGCTGGACCGGGATGCCCTCGGGAGCGGGTCGCGGCCGGTGCGTGCCGGGCTCGTCGGCGGCCGGCTGGGAGTGCTCACCGCCGCCCGTCGCGGGCATGGCGGAGGAGGCGCCACCCTGCGGGCCTGACGGTCCGTGCTTCGCGCCTGGCAGTGGACCGGCGGAGGACGCGGACGGCTCGCCGGCCCGGGTCTGTGCGGGCAAGGCCGGGGCGGGGGACACGGGCAGCGGCTCCGGGGTACGCAGGAGCGCCCCGCGGGGGTCCGCGGGGCCGACGCCCTGCTGCGGGCGCTCGTGAGAGGTCGGGTGCTCCGTCACGCGTGTCGAATCCATCCGTCCGGGGCTGCGCGCCGTCCGTGCAGTTCGTCCCGCAGAAATGCCGATACCCGGAATACGTGTCCCAGGAACAGAATTCCGGCGCTGTCACCCGCCGTGCATGACCCACGGGTCGGACGCGCCGTCCCGGTCTGGTCCTCGTACCCCTCGCTCACGTCCTGCCGCCCCTCGGTGACGTTCGGTCAAGCTCAGCACATATTGCGGGAGTTGCTGTGGTGTGCCCTTGCGGAGGACGATCCTACGGTTACACCGCGGGGGCGCGACAAGGGTCTCATGAGGTCACATACGCAGGAGTACGGTCCCAGTCCTCAGGCAGCGACGGAACGGACCAGGACGGATCGGGCCGCCAGTGCTGCCAGCCGTCCGAGAACGGCGCCTGCCAGGTGCGGATCGCCTCCACCGCCGACAACCCCGCCTCCCGCACCCGTTCGGCCAGCCGAGGATTCATCAGGCCGTCCCGCTGGGCCTGCGCGAACTCGTCCTCGTCGCGCCAGCCCCAGCTGTGGTCCGGGTAGACGCAGATGTCCAGGAAGTAGTCCTCCGAGTCGACGCCGCCGGCCCACCGGACCAGCGGCTCCTCCAGGTTCACGTACCAGTTCTTGAACCGCCAGCCCGGCTCCCAGAACAGCCACACCGACCAGGGTTGACCGGGGTGCGCCAGCTTGAGCACCCCGGCACCGAACCAGCGGTCGAGCCGCACCGTCCGCGGCTTGGTGTAGCGGGACTCCAGCGGCTCGGCGTGCAGCGGCGTGCCGTCGGCGAGGACGGGCCGCACGCATTGGGTGCCGGGGGCCATCCACACCGCGAGCAGTTGGCCGTCGTCCCTGACCACGGTGACGGGGCGCACGATGTGGAAGCGTTCACCGGCGTTCTCCCGGTACCGCCAGAGGATGTGCTCTCCCGGCGCCCAGTATGTCGTCGGCCTGCTCGCTTCCACTCGTCTCACCGCTCCGCCGTCTGCCATGCACAGATATTAGGTGCCCCAGGCATACGACGCCGTGGCGCCCGTCATGGTTCGCCACGGGCGGGTGACATGAGGGGCGGTCCTCACGGGTGGGTCATCCGCAGGACGTCGAGTGCCTCGTCGAGCTGCTCCAGCGTGAGGTCGCCGCGCTCCACGTAACCCGATTCCAGGACGACCTGACGGATCGTCTTGCGCTCGGCGAGCGCCTTCTTGGCGACCTTCGCGGCCTCTTCGTACCCGATGTACTTGTTGAGCGGGGTGACGACGGAGGGCGACGACTCGGCGTACTCGCGGGCGCGTTCGGGGTGGGCGACGATGCCGTCCACGGTCCGGTCGGCGAGCAGCCGGGAGACGTTGGCGAGCAGCCGGACCGACTCCAGCACGTTTTTCGCGAGGACCGGCATCATGACGTTGAGCTCGAAGTTGCCGGCCGCGCCGGCGGTGGTGACGGTCGCGTCGTTCCCGATGACCTGCGCGGCGACCATGAGGACGGCCTCGGGAATGACGGGGTTGACCTTGCCGGGCATGATCGAGGATCCCGGCTGCAGATCGGGAAGGGCGATCTCGGCGAGTCCGGTCCTCGGCCCCGAGGCCATCCACCGCAGATCGTTGGCGATCTTCGTCAGGCCGACGGCGATGGTCCTCAGCTGCCCGCTGGCCTCGACGATGCCGTCCCGGGCGCCCTGGGCCTCGAAGTGGTTGCGGGCCTCGGTGAGCGGCAGCCCGGTGGTGCGGGCGACCTCGGCGATGACCGCGGCGGAGAAGCCGGCCGGCGTGTTGATGCCGGTACCGACCGCGGTACCGCCCAGCGGCAGCTCGGCGAGCCGCGGCAGCGAGGCGTTCAGCCGCTCGACGCCGTACCGCACCTGGGCGGCGTAGCCGCCAAACTCCTGGCCCAGGGTCACGGGCGTGGCGTCCATGAGGTGGGTCCGCCCCGCCTTCACTACATCCGCGAACTCGTCGGCCTTGCGTTCGAGAGAGGCCGCGAGGTGCTCGAGGGCGGGGATCAGGTCGCGGCTGACGGCGCCGGTGGCGGCGATGTGGAGGGAGGAGGGGAAGACGTCATTGGACGACTGGGAGGCGTTCACATGGTCGTTGGGGTGCACGTTCCGGCCGAGCCGCTCACTGGCGAGAGTGGCGATGACCTCGTTGGTGTTCATGTTGGACGAGGTGCCGGACCCGGTCTGGAACACGTCCACGGGGAAGTGTTCGTCCCACCGTCCCTCGGCGACCTCGTCGGCGGCCTCCTGGATGGCCTGGGCGACGTCCTTGTCGAGCACCCCCAGCTCCGCGTTGACCTTGGCGGCGGCGCCCTTGATCCGCGCCAGCGCCTCGATGTGCGCACGTTCGATGCGCTGTCCGGAGACGGGGAAGTTCTCCACGGCGCGCTGCGTCTGCGCCCGCCACTTGGCGTCGACGGGTACCTTCACTTCGCCCATGGAGTCGTGCTCGATGCGGTATTCGCTCATACCGGGTACAGCGCGGGGGCGGGTGCGGTTGTTCCGGAGGATGGGCCGAATGGGGGACGGCTCCCGGGCCGGGGAAGCGGCCCCGGGAACGTCGGCTGAGGCGCCGGATCGGCGGGGGGATTTTTGAAGTGGTCGTTCGACTTGTTCGTCCGACGCTCGACCAATTTGTCCGACGTTCGAGCCATTCGGTCCGACGGCGATAACTCGGCCCGCCCGGCGTTCGAGGACGAGGCCGTCGCGTCGCAAGGGGGTCCGGGGCGGAGCCCCGGCAGGGTGCAGAGGCAGAGCCCCTGCGGATGGGGCGGGGGGGCGATGCCTCCCCGCCGCCCCGAAGGCGCTACGCCAGCCCCGGCCCCCGCACCGGAATCGACGTGAACGTCGGCTGCGGTGCCGGGTCCTTGAAGAAGTCGTTGCCCTTGTCGTCCACCACGATGAACGCCGGGAAGTCCTCGACCTCGATCTTCCAGACCGCCTCCATCCCGAGCTCCTCGTACTCGACGACCTCGACCTTCTTGATGCAGTCCTGGGCGAGACGGGCGGCCGGGCCGCCGATCGAGCCGAGGTAGAAGCCGCCGTGCGACGCGCACGCGTCCGTGACCTGCTTGCTCCGGTTGCCCTTCGCCAGCATCACCTTGGAGCCGCCCGCCGCCTGGAACTGCTCCACGTAGGAGTCCATGCGGCCCGCCGTCGTCGGGCCGAAGGAGCCGGACGCGTAGCCCTCGGGCGTCTTGGCCGGGCCGGCGTAGTAGACCGGGTGGTCCTTGAGGTACTGCGGCATCTCCTCGCCGCGGTCCAGCCGCTCCTTGATCTTGGCGTGCGCGATGTCGCGCGCCACGACCAGCGGACCGGACAACGAAAGCCGCGTCTTCACCGGGTACTTGCTCAGCTCCGCGAGGATGTCGTCCATGGGCTGGTTCAGGTCGACGCGCACGACGTCGCCGCCCTGCTCCAAGTGCTCGTCCGTCGTCTCCGGCAGGAACCGCGCCGGGTCCGTCTCCAGCTGCTCCAGGAACACGCCCTCGGCGGTGATCTTCGCCACGGCCTGGCGGTCGGCCGAGCACGAGACCGCGATGGCGACCGGGCAGGACGCCCCGTGCCGGGGGAGGCGGACCACGCGGACGTCGTGGCAGAAGTACTTGCCGCCGAACTGCGCCCCGATCCCGATCTTCTGCGTCAGCTCGAAGACCTTCTCCTCCAGCTCCTTGTCCCGGAAGCCGTGGCCCAGCTCGGAGCCCTCAGAGGGCAGCTCGTCCAGGTAGTGCGCGGAGGCGTACTTGGCGGTCTTGAGCGCGTACTCGGCGCTCGTGCCGCCGACGACGATCGCCAGGTGGTACGGCGGGCAGGCGGCCGTGCCGAGCGAACGGATCTTCTCCTCCAGGAACTTCATCATGGAGGCCTCGTTCAGGACGGCCTTCGTCTCCTGGTAGAGGAAGGACTTGTTGGCGCTGCCGCCGCCCTTCGCCATGAACAGGAACTTGTAGGCGCCGCCGTCCGTCGCGTAGAGCTCGATCTGCGCCGGCAGGTTCGAGCCGGTGTTCTTCTCCTCCCACATGGTGAGCGGAGCCATCTGCGAGTAGCGCAGGTTCAGCTTGGTGTACGCGTCGTAGATGCCATGGGAGAGCGCCTTCTCGTCCCCGCCCTCGGTGAGGACGTTCTGGCCGCGCTTGCCCATGACGATCGCCGTACCGGTGTCCTGGCACATGGGGAGCACGCCCGCCGCCGCGATGTTCGCGTTCTTCAGCAGGTCCAGCGCGACGAACTTGTCGTTCGCCGAGGCCTCCGGGTCGTCGATGATGCGCCGCAGCTGGGCGAGGTGCGCGGGACGGAGGTAGTGCTGGATGTCGTGGATCGCCTCTTCGGCGAGCTTGCGCAGCGCCTCTGGCTCGACCTTGAGGAACGTACGCCCGTCGGCCTCGAAGGTGGAGACACCCTCGGAGGTCACCAGCCTGTAGGGGGTGGTGTCCTCTCCTGTCGGGAGCAGATCGGTGTACGCGAACTCAGGCATCTCGCCCATTCCTCACTAGACAGGCCGTCATTTCCTGGCTCGTCGACCTCCGGGGCGCGACATGCTGTGCCGGGGGCCGATCGTGCTCGGTCTCCCCGCACAGGCGCGCCCCTTCGGCTCACTCGCCGGGGCTGGCCTCCGTTGGCAGCGTCCACCAGCGTAGAACCTGGCGCCGACGGCGAGCCTGTGAGGTAGGGCTCAGTCGGGCGCGCTCGAGCACCCGGTCCTGGCGCGCGGTTTTCCACAGTCCGGATCCGGGGGGTAGTCGCGATCTATCGCGTTTCGGTACGCTGCTGCCGTGGACCTTCACAAGAGCCCCGTTCTGACGGACCGGCAGCCCGTGCCCCCGGCCGAGCTGCGCTGCTCCGACGCCGACCGTGACCGCATCGCCGACATCCTGCGCGACGCCCTGGCCGAGGGCCGTCTCACGGCGGAGGAGCACGCCGAGCGCGTCGAGGGCGTGCTCAACGCCAAGACGGTCGGCGAGCTGGACCGATTCGTCCGGGATCTGCCCGCGGCCCATTCGCACCGTGTCGCCGCGGCGGACTCGCCGGCGCCGGGCCGCCCCACCCCGGGCGCGATCCCGGTCGAGCCTGACGAGAACGTGGTGGCGGTCTTCAGCTCCGCCATGCGCAGGGGCCGCTGGCGCCCCGGCCGCCGTACGCACGCGTACGCGATCTTCGGCAGCGTCGAGATCGACCTGAGCGAGGCCATCTTCGAGTACCAGCAGATCGTGATCAAGGCGGTCTCGGTCTTCGGTGACGTCCAGATCCGCGTCCCGGAGAACGTCTCGCTGCGCGGCACCGGTGGCGGTGTGCTCGGCAACTTCGAGGTGAGCCCGCTGGATTCGGCGGACCAGGAAGCGCCCGTCGTCTACGTGGACGGCCTGGCCGTCCTCGGGAACGTCGAAGCCCGGCCGAAGCGGGGCAAGCGGGTGGCCGACATTCTCGACCGTGTCTCGGACAAGGTCGACCGCGCTTTGCGCAAACATCTGGACCGTTGACGCTTGTGAATCCTGTCGCATCCGAAGCGAAAGGGTCCGGTTGGAGCGGCGTCGGCACTCCCTGGGTGCCCGGCGGCCGGGGACGCAGTGCATAGGCGCGCGCACAGCGGGTAGGCCTTGCTGCATCGTCTCTCGCTCGCGAAGCCGTCGTCAGGAGTAGACCGTGCTGCAACCGCCGCATTCGTCCCTGCAGGTCGCTGACGTTCCGCACCAGCGGGTGCCAGTGCGCGACAGGGATCAGGACGCCCCGTGGCCCACGGAGGCGGTGTGCCGGCGCGACGAGGCTGGCCTGTTCTTCGCGCCCTCCAAGGAACCCACCGCGGCCCGGCTGTCCCGTGAGGAGGCGGCGAAGCGGGTCTGTGGGCGCTGCCCGGTGATGGTGGAGTGCCGGGAGCACGCGCTGCTCCAGCCCGAGCCGTACGGGGTCTGGGGCGGCCTCACGGCCGCCGAGCGCCGTGTGGTGCTCGCCCGGCGCCGGCGCCGGGAGATGGAGCTCAAGAAGGCCGCGCGGGGGACGATAGCCGCGGCCGGCTGACGGGACCCACGAGAAGGGCGCCCTCTCCGCACAGAGGGCGCCCCGGGGTTCCGGTGACCGGGCCGAGGGGCTGACGCCCCGAGGCGGACCGGTCTCCGGCTACTTGGCTCGGTCGAAGTCGATCGCGCTGTATGCACGCAGCTTGCTCAGCCGGTGCACGGACTCGATCCGGCGGACAGTGCCGGACTTGGAGCGCATCACGATCGAGGCCGTGGTGGCGGTCTCGGAGCGGTAGCGCACCCCGCGCAGCAGTTCGCCGTCGGTGATGCCGGTGGCGACGAAGAAGACGTTCTCGCCGGAGACGAGGTCGTCCGTGGTCAGCACCCGGTCGAGGTCGTGGCCCGCGTCGATGGCCCGCTGTCGCTCCTCGTCGTCCTTGGGCCACAGCTTGCCCTGGATGGTGCCGCCGAGGCACTTCACGGCGCAGGCGGAGATGATGCCCTCGGGCGTGCCGCCGACGCCGAGCAACAGATCGATGCCGGTGTTCTCGCTCAGTGCCAGGATCGAACCGGCCACGTCGCCGTCCGAGATCAGCTTGATGCGCGCGCCGGTCTCCCGGACCTCGTTGATGAGGTCCTCGTGGCGCGGCCGGTCGAGGATGACGACGGTGACGTCCTCGGGCGTGGACCGCTTGGCCTTGGCGACCCGGCGGATATTGACCGAGACGGGCGCGTCGATGTCGACGAAGTCGGCGGCCTCGGGGCCGGTGACCAGCTTGTCCATGTAGAAGACGGCGGACGGGTCGAACATCGTGCCGCGGTCGGCGGCGGCCAGTACCGCGATGGCGTTCGGCATGCCCTTGGCGGTGAGCGTGGTGCCGTCGATCGGGTCGACGGCGATGTCGCACTCGGGCCCGGTCCCGTCGCCGATCCGCTCTCCGTTGAAGAGCATCGGCGCCTCGTCCTTCTCTCCTTCGCCGATGACGACGACGCCGTTCATCGACACGGTGGAGACGAGGCTTCGCATGGCGCGCACGGCGGCACCGTCGGCGCCGTTCTTGTCACCGCGGCCGACCCAGCGGCCCGCGGCCATGGCGGCGGCTTCGGTGACCCGGACGAGTTCCAGGGCGAGGTTCCGGTCCGGTGCCTCGGAGGGAACTTCGAGTTCGGACGGCAGATGATGATTCTCGGTCATCGGAGCGCACCTTTCTGATACGACGACGGCCGGATGAGGGTGGTGCCCAAGACTCTATCGCCGAGCAGACAAAATGAGCAGGGGGCCCCACGGATGAGCGGAGGCTCGCACCTGCGACGATAGCGGGGTGGCAGGTACGAAAGGCAAGCAGAAGACGGTCCGGGACATGATCCTCTCCCTGGGCCTGATCGGTCTGATGGCGGGCGTGATCTACCTCTTCATCCCGCACGACGACCACGCTCCCGATCTCAAGCGGGTGGACTACCGCGTCGAGCTGCTCACGGCGCGCCGGGCCGCAAGCTACCCGGTGGCGGCGCCCGAAGGCCTGCCCGACACCTGGAAGGCCACCTCGGTGCGCTTCCAGGGTGACGAGTCCGATGCGTGGCACCTCGGCTTCCAGGACCCCGCCGGACAGTACGTGGCGATCGAGCAGTCGACTCAGAAGCCGTCCGCGTTCATCGACGAGGCGAGCCAGGGCGCGCACGAGACGAAGGCCACCCAGGAGATCGGCGGCCGTGTCTGGCAGCGCTACACGGGTGGCCGTTACGACGCGCTCGTGCTCAAGGACAAGGGCTCCACGACCGTGGTGGCCGGCACGGCGTCGTTCGCCCAGCTGGCGAAGATGGCGCAGGCGCTGCGGACGCAGTGACACGGGCCCGGGTCGGCCGTCATGAATGTGCCGTGCGACGACCCGGATCACGTGAGCCGACCGGCTCAGAAGCGAGGGCCGGCTCAGGAGAGCCGACCGGTCCACGGGAAAGGCCCCCGGCGTCATTGGCGGGGGCCTTTCCCATGGGTCGCGCCAGATGGACCCAGATCCCTGGCGCGGCCTTGAGGGCGGCAACGAGGGGCACGCTGCCCACCCTCGCCGAGCCAATGCCGAAGACGACGTCCTGAGCCGCGAGGCCCGCCGTGATCTGGCTGGTTCGGCCGACTGCATCGACAGTAGGCCCAGGAGGTTCAATCTTCAACTAAAGCGGGCTCGCGGTGATCGGCTTCACACCCCGGAAGGGATGGCGAAGCGGCATCGGCTTCCCTGTCTCAAGGGTGCGAGACCGCACGGACGACAGCCCACCGGCGGCGCCCGCCACAGAGGCCCGCCTCCGGCTCACGCGCGTCGAGTGCTGAGGCCCGCCACCGGCGTCCGCCACGGCTCACGCGCGTCCGATGCCGACGCCCGCCGCCGGATCAGTCGGAACCCGCGGCGCCCGCGCCCTCCTCGTCCTCCTGCTCCTCGGCGAGCGCGGCGTCGAGACGCTTGCGGGCCCCCTCCAGCCACGTCCGGCACACCTTGGCCAGCCGCTCACCGCGTTCCCACAGCGCGAGGGACTCCTCGAGGGTCGTGCCCCCGGCCTCCAGACGCCGTACGACCTCGATCAACTCGTCCCGCGCCTGCTCGTACCCGAGTGCCTCGTCCGTCTTGCTGGTCATGCGCCCACCCTAAGATCCCTGGTTGTCGGCCCGTACCGTGAACTCGCCCTCGGCGACCCGCGCTCGCAGCGCCTCACCCGGCGCCACCTCCTCCGGCCCCCGCACCACGTGCCCGTCGGCCCTCTGGAGCACGGCATACCCCCGCTGCAGCGTCGCGGCCGGCGAGAGGGCCACCACCCGCGCGTGCGTGTGGGTGAGCTCCGACTCGGCACGGTCGAGCAGATGGCGGAGCGTACGGCGGCTGCGGTCAACCAGCGAGGTGATCTGCTCGGCCCGCTCGTCGACCATCCGGTGTGGATCCTCTATGCAGGGCCGCGCCAGCGCGTGCGCGAGCCCCCGCTCCTCGCGTTCGACGAGCGACAGCACACACCGCCGGGCCCGGTCCCGCAGCATCTGGACGCGCTGCAACTCCTCGCCGACGTCCGGCACGACCTTCTTGGCCGCGTCGGTCGGAGTGGAGGCCCGCAGGTCCGCGACGTAGTCGAGCAGCGGATTGTCCGGTTCGTGCCCGATGGCCGAGACGACGGGCGTACGGCATCCCGCCACCGCCCGTACGAGCTGCTCGTCGGAGAACGGCAGCAGGTCCTCCACGCTGCCGCCGCCGCGCGCCACGATGATCACATCCACGTCGTCCAGCGCGTCCAGTTCCTTCACGGCCTGCACGACCTGGGGCACCGCGTGCACGCCCTGCACGGCGACGTTGCGCACCTCGAAGCGGACGGCGGGCCAGCGGTGGCGCGCATTCTCCAACACGTCGCGCTCGGCCGCCGAGGCCCGGCCGCAGACGAGTCCGACGAGCTGCGGCAGGAAGGGCAGCGGTTTCTTGCGGTCGGCGGCGAACAGCCCCTCGGCCGCGAGCGACTTCTTCAGCTGTTCGAGCCGCGCGAGCAGTTCGCCGACGCCCACCGGCCGTATCTCGGCGGCGCGCAGGGAGAGCTGGCCGCGCGGGGCGTACCACTCCGGCTTGGCATGGACGACGACCCGGGCGCCCTCGCTCACGACGTCGGCGACGGCGTCGAACACCTGGCGGTAGCAGGTGACCCCGACGGAGATGTCGTACGACGGATCGCGCAGCGTCAGAAAGACGACGCCGGCCCCGGGGCGCCGCGACAGCTGCGTGATCTGCCCCTCGACCCACACGGCCCCGAGCCGGTCGATCCATCCGCCGATGAGCCGCGACACCTCACCGACGGGCATCGGTGACTCCGCGGACGTGTTGACAGCCATGCGCCGAGCGTAACGGCCGGGACCGACATCGCCGCTCCGCGCGACCGACCCCCCGGCCTGCCTGCGCGCCCCGCGCGTCCCAGGCGCCTCGCGGTCCCCGATGAGCCCCACGACTGTTCCGGATCGTCACCCGCTCTCCCCCTGGGAGGCGATCTACGACCCGGGACACGGCCTTACGATGGTTCGCATGACTGCTTCGCCTGGCCGCCGTGTTCTGCTCGCCGCCCCCAGGGGCTACTGCGCGGGTGTCGACCGTGCCGTCATCGCCGTCGAGAAGGCCCTGGAGCAGTACGGGGCCCCGATCTACGTGCGCCATGAGATCGTCCACAACAAGTACGTCGTGCAGACCCTGGAGAAGAAGGGCGCCATCTTCGTCGAGCGGACGGAGGAGGTCCCGCCGGGGAACATCGTCATGTTCTCCGCGCATGGTGTCGCGCCCACGGTCCACGAAGAGGCCAAGCAGGGCCGGCTCGCCACCATCGACGCGACCTGCCCGCTGGTCACCAAGGTCCACAAGGAAGCCGTCCGCTTCGCCAATGAGGACTTCGACATCCTCCTGATCGGGCACGAGGGCCACGAAGAGGTCATCGGCACGTCCGGTGAGGCCCCCGACCACATCCAGCTCGTCGACGGCCCCGAGGACGTCGCCAAGGTCGAGGTCCGCGACCCGTCGAAGGTCGTGTGGCTCTCCCAGACGACCCTCTCGGTCGACGAGACGATGGAGACCGTCGACGCCCTCAAGGAGAAGTTCCCCCAGCTGATCTCCCCGCCCAGCGACGACATCTGCTACGCGACGCAGAACCGCCAGCTGGCGGTGAAGCAGATGGGCGCCGAGGCGGACCTGGTCATCGTGGTCGGCTCCCGGAACTCCTCGAACTCCAAGCGGCTGGTCGAGGTCGCCAAGCTCGCCGGCGCGCGCGAGGCCTACCTCGTGGACTTCGCCGACGAGATCGACGAGGCCTGGCTGGAGGGTGTGACGACCGTCGGCGTGACCTCGGGCGCCTCCGTCCCGGATGTCCTGGTCGAGCAGGTTCTGGAGTGGCTCGCGGGGCGCGGCTTCGAGGACGTCGAGATCGTCAAGGCGGCCGAGGAGTCCATTACTTTCTCGCTGCCCAAGGAACTGCGCCGCGACCTGCGCGAGGAGGCGGCGACGCTGATCGCGGAGCGTACTTCGGAGAGCTGACGGGTCCGCCTCCGTCACGGCGTCGGCAAGAGGGTTGCCGGTCCGACGCCGTACCGTGGTGACCATGAAGATCTTCGGTGTGGACATCGGCGGATCCGGTATCAAGGGCGCACCCGTGGACCTGGAGCGGGGCGATCTGACGGAGGAGCGCTTCAAGGTGCTCACTCCCCATCCGGCGACGCCCGACCTCGTGGCCGACGGCGTGAAGGAGGTCGTCGGCCACTTCGGCTGGACCGGCCCCGTCGGCATAACGTTCCCCGGCGTCGTCAGCGACGGTTCCACGATCCTTACGGCGGCCAACGTCGACAAGGGCTGGATCGGCACGGACGCGCGCGCCCTGCTCAGCGGGCGGCTGGACGGGCTCCCGGTCACCCTGCTGAACGACGCGGACGCGGCGGGCGTCGCCGAGATGCAGTTCGGCGCCGGCCGTGACCGTCGGGGCACGGTCATCATGCTGACGTTCGGCACGGGCATCGGCAGCGCCCTGTTCGTCGACGGCACTCTCGTCCCGAACACGGAGCTGGGCCACCTGGAGCTGAGCGGCCACGACGCGGAGAAGCGCGCGTCCACCAAGGCCAAGGAGGACCACGACCTGACGTGGGAGCACTGGGCCCGCCGGGTGCAGAAGTACCTCGCCCATGTGGAGATGCTGTTCTCCCCGGAGTTGTTCATCGTCGGCGGGGGCGTGAGCCGCAAGTCCGAGAAGTTTCTGCCCCTGATCCAGGACGTCAGAGCCGAGATCGTCCCTGCCCAGTTGCAGAACAACGCCGGGATCGTGGGCGCCGCGATGAGGGCCGCCGAGGCGTAGGGACGGCCGAAGAGCTCAGGTGGTGGTACGGCGGCGCTGTGCCGCCCGGCGTCGCATCACCCGCACCCTGCGTACGGTCGCGATGAGGCCTGCGATGAGTGTGCCGCCGTACAACCAGCCCGCCTGGGTCGCCAGCGCGGTGACCAGCCCGACCAGACGCCCGCCGAGCCCCTCACCGCCGTCGGTCATGGTCAGCAGGCCGGCGGCGAAGGCGATCGGCACCGCGACGGGCGCGACCACCAGGTCACCGGGCCGCACCCACAGCGCGGTCAGCAGGCACACGGGCAGGAACAGCGCGCCGTACACCGTCAGGGACGAGTCGAACAGCAGCTGGTCGAGAAATCCGGCAGCGAGCATCACGGCACCGCAGAACAGCCCACCGCCCAGGCCCGTGAGCCGGGGAGCGGGCAGCCGCCTGCCCTTCTGGACCAGCGCTGTGGCACTCCGTCGCTCGGCCGCGGGGCGGCGCTGGGGGCCGCCGTTGCCTTGGTTCGCCGGCCGTGCCCCGGCGGTAGCACCGCGTGCCTCGGGGCGGCCGGGGGTGCCGGGCCGGGTGGGCCGGGCCGTCGTCTCGGGACGTACGGGCGTGGCCGCACCCCTCCGCCCCTGAGGGGGCAGGGGGGCGCCGCGTCGCGGTCCGTGTTGCGCAGGTCGCGTCCTGTGTTGCTCCACTGGACCAACTTAGGTCGGTTTATGTGTGAAATGACCCCACAGACACGCCGTTGGCGAGACCTTGGCCAAGCGTTCGATACGTCGCCGGGCCGGGGTCGGGCACACCGTAGACTGGTGGATCGGCCCGCACACGCTCCTACGGACCCGGGCCCGGACAGCCCCAGTCCAGTCCTCCACCTCACGTACGGGAAGTCGCAACGTGTCGCTCACGATCGGAATCGTCGGTCTGCCCAACGTCGGCAAGTCGACCCTGTTCAACGCCCTGACCAAGAACGACGTGCTCGCGGCCAACTACCCGTTCGCCACGATCGAGCCGAACGTCGGTGTCGTCGGCGTCCCCGACGCGCGGCTCGCCAAGCTGGCCGGGATCTTCAAGTCGGAGCGGGTCCTTCCGGCCACCGTGGACTTCGTCGACATCGCGGGCATCGTGCGCGGCGCCAGCGAGGGCGAGGGCCTGGGCAACAAGTTCCTCGCGAACATCCGCGAATCGGACGCGATCTGCCAGGTCATCCGCGCCTTCAAGGACGAGAACGTCGTGCATGTGGACGGCAAGGTCTCGCCGAAGGACGACATCGAGACGATCAACACCGAGCTGATCCTCGCCGACCTCCAGACGATCGAGAAGGTCCTCCCGAGGCTCCAGAAGGAGTCCCGGATCAAGAAGGACGTCGCCCCGAAGGTCGCGGCCGTCGAGGAGGCGAAGGAGATCCTGGAGAAGGGCGACACGCTCTTCGCGCACGGCATCGTCCAGGGCAGCGAGCGCGCCGAGCTGCTCCACGACCTGCATCTGCTCACCACCAAGCCGTTCCTCTACGTCTTCAACGTCGACGAGGACGAGCTGATGGACGACACCTTCAAGGACGACCAGCGCGCCCTGGTCGCCCCCGCCGAGGCGATCTTCCTCAACGCCAAGCTGGAGGCGGACCTCACCGAGCTCGACGAGGATGAGGCCCTCGAGCTCCTCGAGTCGGTCGGCCAGCACGAGCCGGGCCTCGCGACCCTGGCCCGCGTCGGTTTCGACACCCTGGGCCTGCAGACCTACCTCACGGCGGGCCCGAAGGAGTCCCGCGCGTGGACCATCAAGAAGGGCGCCACCGCCCCCGAGGCCGCCGGTGTCATCCACACCGACTTCCAGAAGGGCTTCATCAAGGCGGAGGTCATCTCCTTCGAGGACCTGGTCGCCACCGGCTCGGTCGCCGACGCCCGCGCAGCGGGCAGGGCCCGCATGGAGGGCAAGGACTACGTGATGCAGGACGGGGACGTGGTGGAGTTCCGCTTCAACGTCTAGCAGGTGACCTGGCGCGCGTTCGCTGATCTGGCGAACTCGCAGTTCAGAAGGGGTCCGTTCCTTCGGGGGCGGGCCCCTGGTTCTATTCCGTGCTGGGATGCCTGACCCGTCGTCACCTGTCATCACCCCTGGTCGTCCATACTGCGCCGGGATGCGGCAGAGTCGTGACTGTGAGCGACGACCAGCGAGACGCGAAGCGGGTATGTTGCTAACATTCGCGTTACTAACATAGGTGTTAGTGTCACGCGTGGAGGTCGGCGGACTTTGGTGGATTTTGTAGGTCGTCGGCAGGAGCTGGCGACGTTGGGGCGAGAGCTGCAGAAGGTGGCGGCAGGGGTTGGCGGGGAGCGGCCCGGTCGGTGCGTGATGTTGCGAGGGCGGCGCCGGGTGGGCAAGTCGCGACTGGTCGAGCGGTTTGCGGAGCGCTCCAGAGCCCCGTTCTTGTTCTACGCGGCGACTGGTGCGTCCCCTGGGGATGATCTGGCACGGCTGGCCCGGGACGCCCAGGCATCGACGCTGCCGCTGGCGCGGTTGGTGGCCAATGCGCGGCCGGAGAGTTGGGATGCCGCGTTCGATGTGCTGGCCGCGGCGCTGCCCGGCGACCGGGCGAGCGTGCTGGTCATCGACGAGGTGCCGTACCTGATGGATGCCGATGGCGCCTTTGAGGGGATGCTGCAGCGGGCCTGGGACCGGGTGCTGGAGACCAAGCCAGTGCTACTCGTCCTCATCGGCTCCGATCTGTCGATGATGGAGGCTCTGAACAGCTACGGGCGACCGTTCCACCAGCGCGGCCGGGAGATGGTGCTCGGGCCGCTGAACCCCGCCGAGGTGGGGAGGATGCTCGGGCTGGAACCGGCGGAAGCCTTCGATGCCGCGCTCGTCACCGGCGGGCTGCCGCTGATCTGTGCGGAGTGGCCGCACGGCGCGGGGCTGTGGGACTTCCTCGGCGAGGCTCTGAATGACCCGGTCTCGGGTCTGCTGGTGTCGGCCGAGCGCTCGTTGGCTGCCGAATTCCCCCCGCAGGCTCAGGCGCGTACGGTGCTGGCGGCCATCGGCAGTGGCGAGCGGACCTTCACCAATATCGCCCGTGCGGCCGGCGGGATCGGGGCCACGCCGCTGCAGCGAGCGCTGGAGCTGCTTACGGACAAGCGGATCGTCGCTGCGGAGCTGCCCGTATCGCTGCGTACGTCGAAGGATCGCCGCTACCGGGTGACAGATCCCTACCTGCGGTTTTGGCTGCACCTGCTCGGCCCGTCCATGGAGGAGATCGAACGGGGGCGGGGCGATCTGACCTTGGCACGGATCCGGGAGAACTGGACCAGCTGGCGCGGCCGGGCGATCGAGCCGCTCATCCGCGAGGCGCTCGCCCGGAAACTGCCCGACGACCGGCTCCCCGCGGCGCCCGCAGTGGGCGGCTACTGGACCCGCACCAACGACGTCGAGATCGACATCGTCGGGGCGGACCGCGCCCCCATTGCCAAGGAGCTGCTCTTCGTCGGCTCCATCAAGTGGCTGGAGCAGTCGCCCTTCGACCGACATGACCTGGCGGCCCTTCATCGACACCGGGCCGCCCTCACCGGCGAACCTGTTCCAGTCGTGGCGGTCTCGCGCAGCGGAGTCGACTGTCCGGGACTCGATGCCGCCTACGGCCCCGGCGATTTGCTGACCGCTTGGCCGCTGTGAGCGGCGGATCGCAGGCGAGGCGCGGAGTTGGTGAGCGCGATCAGGCCGAAGACATCGTGGAGAAGTACGTGGTGGAGTTCCGCTTCGACGTCCAGCAGGTGACCCGGCGCGCGATCGCTGATCCGGCGTACTCGCAGTTCAGGCGGGGCCGGCCCCTCTTGGGTCCGGCCCCGTTTTCGGTACGGTGCCGGATGGGTCCTGGAAGACGTGACATACCGTCACCTCAGGTGTCTGAGTTCTCATTCCGGCAGCTGCCCCAAGCAGCGTCCTGGGCCGGCGCCGTTGGCCCCCTCATGGCGCAGACCGTCGAACAGTACGGTCGTGAGGGAGTCGGCCAGAGTCGTCACCGGGAGGTCCCCGTCGGGTCTGTACCACTCGATGAGGGAGTTCACGGTGCCGAACAGCAGGCGACTTGCCAGGTGGGGATCGATGTCGTCGCGTACGCCTCCCTCGGCTGCGGCGCGTAGGACCAGGTCGGCGACCCGGTGGTCGAACTCGCGCCGCCGCTCGAGGGCCCACTGCTCGGTGTCGCTGTTGCCATGGATCCGCAGCAGCAGGGTGACGTACGGCAGCTCGGCCGCGAGTACCTCGACGCTGCGCCGCACGACGTGCCGCAACCGGTCGGTTGCCGACGCGTCCGGTGCCGGGCTTTCGTCCAGTACGGCGAACAGCGCGTCCAGAGCACGGATGGCGGCGAGGGACAGCAGCTCCTCCTTGCCGGCGACGTGGTGGTAGATGCTGGACTTGCTCAGTCCGAGCCGCCGGGCCAGGTCCTCCATGCTGGTGCCGTCGTAGCCGCGCTCGTTGAAGACCGCGACCGCGACCTCCAGGAGGGAGGCACGGTCATAGGCGGGCCGCTCCGCGCGCCGTGCGATGGGGGTGTTGCTCACTCGGTCATTGTCGCAGGGAGACTGATCACGCCCCACGCTCGTCCTTGATCCGCCGGAGCTTGCCGAGGGAGCGCTCCAGGGTCTCCGGTTCCACGATCACCACGTCCACCGTCACGCCGACGCCGTCCTTCACGCCCTTGGCGATCGCGCGGACAGCCGCCTCGCGCTGCTCCGGTCCCGCGCCGGCCCCGGCCTCCACACGGACGGTCATGTGGTCCATCCGTCCCCGTGTGCTCAGCTGGAGCTGGAAGTGCGGGGCGACGCCGGGTGTGCGCAGAACCACTTCCTCGATCTGGGTCGGGAAGACGTTGACCCCGCGCAGGATGATCATGTCGTCGCAGCGGCCCGTGATCTTCTCGATACGACGGAAACGGGGACGGGCGGTGCCTGGCAGCAGCCGGGTCAGGTCCCGGGTGCGGTAGCGGATGACCGGGAGCGCCTCTTTGGTGAGCGACGTGAAGACGAGTTCACCGCTCTCGCCGTCGGAGAGGACGTCGTCCGTGATCGGGTCGACGATCTCGGGGAGGAAGTGGTCCTCCCACACATGCAGGCCGTCCTTGGTCTCGACGCACTCCTGAGCCACACCGGGGCCCATCAACTCGGAGAGGCCGTAGATGTCGACGGCATGGATGTCCAGGCGCTCCTCGATCTCACGGCGCATTTCCTCCGTCCACGGCTCGGCGCCGAAGACGCCCACCTTCAGGGAGGTGGTGCGCGGGTCCACGCCCTGGCGCTCGAACTCGTCGAGGAGGGTGAGCATGTAGGAGGGTGTGACCATGATGATCTCGGGCTTGAAGTCCTGGATGATCTGCACCTGGCGGGCGGTCATGCCGCCGGAGGCGGGGATCACGGTGCATCCGGCGCGTTCGGCGCCGTAGTGGGCGCCGAGGCCGCCGGTGAACAGGCCGTACCCGTAGGAGATGTGGACCTTGTGCCCGGGACGGCCGCCGGCGGCGCGGATCGAGCGGGCGACCACGTCCGCCCAGGTCGAAAGGTCCTTCTCGGTGTAACCGACCACCGTGGGGCGACCGGTCGTGCCGCTGGAGGCGTGGACGCGCCGCACCTCGGACATGGGGACCGCGAACATACCGAAGGGGTACGTCTCTCGCAGGTCGGCCTTGGTCGTGAAGGGGAACCGGCCCAGATCCTTCAGCGTCCGGCAGTCCTCGGGCGTGACGCCGGCCTGGTCGAACTTCTTGCGATACAGCTCGACGTTCTCGTACGCGTGCCGCAGTGTCCGACGTAGGCGGCGCAGCTGGAGCGCCTCCACCTCCTCGCGCGGCATCCGCTCGGCGTCGTCCAGCAGGTTCGCCGGAAGAGGCTCACCGCGGCGGGCCCGGAGAGTCGCAGGTACGGTCGGTTCGTTGATCATTGCGGGCTTCCTAGTTCTCGGTGCTCCGGATGCTGCGGCTGCGGCCGCGGAACTCCGCGATCACCGTCTCGCCTCGTACGACGCTCACGTCGTAGATGCCGCTGCGACCGAAACGGGTGATCTCCCGTGCGGTGGCGGTCAGCACGTCCCCCTCGAGGGCGGGTGCCACGAACGTGACATCCGCTCCGGCGGCGACCGTGACCGGGCCGTGGCTGTTGCAGGCGCAGGCGAAGGCGGTGTCGGCGAAGAGGAACAGATATCCACCGTGAGCGATCCCGTGACCGTTGACCATCGAGGAGGTCACGGTCATGCGGAGGACGGCAGTCCCTTCGCCCTGCTCCAACAGCTCGATACCGAGAAGCGCGGAGGCCCGGTCGGCGGCGAACATGCGCGCTGCCGGCCCTGAGATCGCGGACGTTGCTCTTGTCACGGTATACACCACCTTGTGTACCGACCGAACATTCGGTTAGCGTGCAGCGCGGCCTAGTAATTCAAGCCATGCCAGTGCCTGTCAAGGGGATGAGTCACATGCAGCACGCGGTCACCGAGGTGCCCGACTTCTTCGCACGCCATCGCACCCTGCTGGAGCAGGCGGTGGCGGCGACGGAGAGCCGGGAGCACTGGACGCCCTATCCGGAGTCGCCCAGCAAGTCGGTGTACGGCGAGGATGCTGCCAAGCTCGGTGAGGCGGTCTTCCGGGAGCAGATCGGCAGGCCCTTCGACCTGCCCGGGCATCCGGGCGAGGGGCGCGTGGCGCCCGAGGAGCACTCCCCTTACGGCTTCCCGCTGGGCATCAGCTACCCCCGTCTCTCGCCGACCGCGGCCGTGGCCGCCGCCAAGGACGCCACGGCAGCTTGGCGCGGGGCGGGCCCGGACACACGCGCCGGGGTCGCCGCGGAGATCCTCGCCCGGCTGAACGCGGCGAGCTTCGAGATCGCCCACGCCGTGCAGCACACCACGGGCCAGGCCTTCGTCATGGCCTTCCAGGCGGGTGGCCCGCACGCCCAGGACCGCGGGCTCGAGGCCGTCGCCTACGCGTGGGCGGCGCAGAAGAAGCACCCGGCCGCCGCCCGCTGGAGCAAGCCGCAGCGCAAGGGCGGCGCCCTGGTGCTGGACAAGAAGTTCAGCCCCGTCGGCCGCGGTGTCTCCCTGCTCGTCGCCTGCAACACCTTCCCGACCTGGAACGGGTATCCGGGCTTGTTCGCCTCGCTTGTCACCGGCAACCCGGTCGTGGTCAAGCCGCACCCCGGTGCTGTGCTGCCGCTGGCGATCACCGTCCGCATCGCCCGTGAGGTGCTGGCCGAGGCGGGCTTCAGCCCCGACCTCGTCCTGCTGGTCACCGAGGCGCCCGGTGGCCGGGATGCCGCCACGCTCGCCCTGGACCCGGACGTGCGGATCGTCGACTTCACCGGTTCCACCGAGTTCGGCGACTGGCTGGAGACCAACGCGCGCCAGGCCGCCGTCTACACCGAGAAGGCCGGCCTCAACACCGTCGTGCTGGACTCGACCGACGACTACCCCGGTCTGCTCGGCAACCTCGCCTTCTCGCTCTCGCTGTACAGCGGGCAGATGTGCACCACCCCGCAGAACCTGCTGATCCCCCGCGAGGGAATCGCCACGGACCAGGGCCCGCGGACGGCCGACGAGTTCGCCGCCGACCTCGCCGCCGCCCTGGACAAGCTGCTCGGCGACCCCGCCCGTGCCGCCGGCACGCTGGGCGCGATCGTCAACGACGGCGTGCGGGCCCGGCTGAAGGAAGCCGCCGGCGTCGGCCGTACGGTGCGCGCGTCGACGTCCGTCGCACACCCGGAGTACGCGGAAGCCGACGTGCGGACGCCGCTCGTGGCACGGCTGGACGCGGAGGCCGACCGGGAGGTCTACACCCGGGAGTGGTTCGGGCCGGTGTCCTTCGTGATCGGCACCGACTCCACCCGGCACAGCCTGGAGCTGTTCCGCGAGTCGGTGCGCGCGCACGGGGCGCTGACCGCCGCCGTCCACTCCACCGACGAGGAGGTCCTGGCCGCCGCCGAGGAAGCCGCCCTGGACGCCGGTGTCCACCTCTCCGAGAACCTCACCGGGCAGGTCTTCGTCAACCAGTCCTCCGCCTTCAGCGACTTCCACGGCAGCGCCGCCAACCCCGCGGCCAGCGCCACGCTGTCCGACGCGGCCTTCGTCACCGGCCGCTTCGCCGTCCTGCAGTCCCGCCGCCCCGTCCACGCCGCCGAGGAGTCCGCCTGATGCCCGAAGAGGTCTACCTGATCGACGGAGCGCGCACCCCGCAGGGCCGCTACGGCGGCGCCCTGGCCTCCGTACGCCCCGACGACCTGGCCGCCCTCGTGGTCGGTGAGGCCGTGCGCCGCTCCGGCATCCCGTCCGAGGCCGTGGACGAGGTCATCCTCGGCGCGGCCAACCAGGCCGGCGAGGACAACCGGGACGTGGCCCGCATGGCGGTCCTGCTGGCCGGGCTGCCGCACACCGTGCCCGGCTACACCGTCAACCGGCTGTGCGCCTCGGGTCTGACCGCCGTCGCCTCGGCCGCCCAGGCGATCCGCGCCGGCGAGGCGGACCTGGTCGTGGCCGGCGGCACGGAGTCCATGACGCGCGCCCCGTGGGTGATGGCGAAGCCGGGAACCCCCTGGGCCAAGCCGGGCGAGGTACACGACACGTCGCTGGGCTGGCGGTTCACCAACCCCCGCTTCAAGGCCGCCGACCGGGCCGTTCCCGCCGGCGCCGGACCCGAGACGGTGAAGCTCACCCTGTCGATGGGCGAGACCGCCGAAGAGGTCGCCGCGCTCGACGGCATCACCCGCGCCGACTCCGACGCCTTCGCGCTGCGCAGCCACCAGCGTGCCGTCGCCGCCCAGGAGGCGGGCCGCTTCGACCGCGAGATCGTCCCTGTCCCTGTGAAGGACGGCGAGGTCACCCGGGACGAGGGCCCCCGCCCCTCGACCACGCTCGAGAAGCTCGGCACGCTCCGCACCATCTTCCGCGACGACGGCATCGTCACCGCCGGCTCCTCCTCGCCGCTGTCCGACGGCGCGGCCGCCCTCGTTGTGGCGAGCGCCGCCGCCGTGGAGCGGTACGGGCTCACCCCGCGGGCCCGGATCGTCACCTCCGCCTCGGCCGGTGTCCAGCCCCACATCATGGGGCTCGGACCGGTCCCCGCCACCCAGAAGGCCCTTGCCCAGGCCGGCTGGCAGACCGCGGACCTCGACGCCGTCGAGCTGAACGAGGCGTTCGCCGCCCAGGCGCTCGCCGTGATGCGCCGCCTGAAGCTGGACGAGGACAAGGTCAACGCCGACGGCGGTGCCATCGCCCTGGGTCATCCTCTGGGCTGCTCCGGCGCCCGCATCCTGCTGACCCTGCTGGGGCGGCTGGAGCGGGAGGACGCCCGCAGGGGCCTGGCGACTCTGTGCGTCGGCGTCGGCCAGGGCGTCGCGATGCTGGTGGAGCGGGTGTGAGCGCCATGACCTACGAGACCCTCCTGGTCGAGGAGCGCGACGACCGGGTCGTCGTCACGCTGCACCGGCCCGAGGCCCGCAACGCCATCAGCGGGCGGATGATCGCCGAACTGCACGACGTCTGCGACGAGCTGGAGCGTCGGCCGAAGCTGCTGCTGCTCACCGGCCACGGCCGGGTCTTCGCGGGCGGCGCCGACATCGCCGAACTGCTGAGGCGCGGCCGGGACGAGGCACTGCAGGGCATCAACAGCCGCCTGTTCGAGCGGGTGCGCCGACTGCCCATGCCCACCGTCGCCGCGGTCGACGGGTGGGCCCTGGGTGGCGGCGCCGAGCTGGCCTACGCCTGCGACCTGCGCATCGCCGGGCCGGACGCCGTGTTCGGCAACCCCGAGCCGGGGCTCGGCATCCTCGCCGCGGCGGGAGCCTGCTGGCGGCTGCCCGAGCTCGTCGGCGAGTCGGTCGCCAAGCAAGTACTGCTCGCCGGACGCAACCTCGACGCGCAGGCGGCCCTGGCGGCCGGACTCGTCATCGACGTCGTACCGGCCGAGAAGCTCCTGGACGAGGCGCATGCGCTGCTCGACCGCATGGCTCGGTCCTCGGCCACGGCCCTGCGCCTGACCAAGCTCGTCGTGGACTCGCCCGGCGCCCACCCGGTGGCCGACGACCTGGCACAGGCCGTGCTGTTCGAGGGCGAGGACAAGAAGGACCGTATGACCCGCTTCCTGGAGAAGAGGAGCCGAGCATGACCACCACCGCACCCGCACCGGCTGTCGTCGGGGTGATCGGCGGCGGCCGCATGGGCGCCGGCATCGCCCAGTCCTACGCGACCGCCGGGTCGACCGTCACCGTGGTCGAGAATGGCGCCGCGGCCGCGGCGGCCGCCTTGGACCGGGTGGCCACGGGACTGAAGCGGGCCGCGGAACGCGACCGGCTCACCGAACCCGCGGACGAGATTCTCGCCCGGGTGTCCACCGTGGAGTCGGTGGACGCGCTGCCCGCCGAAGCCGACCTGGTCGTGGAGGCCGTCCCCGAGGACTCCGCGCTCAAGGCCCGGGTCCTCGCCGCCGCCGAGCAGGCGGTGAGCACGACTACGGTCCTCGCCAGTAACACCAGCTCCCTGTCCGTCACCGAGCTGGCCGCCGTCCTCAGCCGGCCCAGCCGCTTCCTGGGCATGCACTTCTTCAACCCGGTGCCCGCCTCGGACCTGGTCGAGATCGTGGTGGCGCCGGGCACGGACGACGCCACGGTCGAGGCGGCCCTGCAGTGGACGCGCTGCCTCGGGAAGAAGGACGTCGTCGTCAAGGACTCGCCCGGCTTTGCCAGCAGCCGCCTCGGCGTCGCCCTGGGACTGGAGGCCATCCGCATGGTCGAGGAGGGCGTGGCGGAACCCGAGGCCATCGACGACGCGATGCGACTTGGCTACCGGCACCCGATGGGTCCCCTCCGCCTGACCGACCTGGTCGGCCTGGACGTGCGCCTGGCCATCGCGGAACACCTGCACGCCACGCTGGGTGAACGGTTCGCCCCGCCGCGGCTGCTGCGCGAGAAGGTTGCCCGGGGAGAGCTCGGCCGCAAGAGCGGACAGGGGTTCTACGCATGGCAGTGAACTGACCGCACTCCGGCACTTGCCGGACCCCAGGAACCTTGTCATATCATTTACCGAACGAACGGTCGGTTGGGATTGGTGGTACGGATGACTGCACAGCAGGCCGACTCGGCGGCCGCACCTGAAGCTCCCCCCGCGCTGCAGGAGCACTTCGAGTCGACGATCGCGCGGGACCAGCGGATCGAGCCGCGTGACTGGATGCCCGACGGCTACCGGAAGACGCTGATCCGGCAGGTGGCGCAGCACGCGCACTCGGAAATCATCGGCATGCAGCCGGAGGGCGAGTGGATCACGCGTGCGCCATCACTGCGACGCAAGGCGATCCTGTTCGCCAAGGTGCAGGACGAGGCCGGGCACGGCCTGTACCTGTACTCGGCGGCCGAGACGCTCGGCGCCGACCGTGCGGACCTCACCGAGCGACTGATCGAGGGGCGCCAGAAGTACTCGTCGATCTTCAACTACCCGACGCAGAGCTTTGCCGACGTCGGGGTGATCGGCTGGTTCGTGGACGGGGCGGCGATCTGCAATCAGGTGCCGCTGTGCCGCTCCTCGTACGGGCCGTACGCGCGGGCGATGGTGCGGATCTGCAAGGAGGAGTCGTTCCACCAGCGGCAGGGCTACGAGCTGCTGATGACGATGATGCGCGGCACCGAGGCCCAGCGGGAGATGGTGCAGGACGCGGTCAACCGCTGGTGGTGGCCGTCGCTGATGATGTTCGGCCCGCCGGACGAGAACTCTCCGAACTCCGCGCAGTCGATGGCCTGGAAGATCAAGCGGCACAGCAACGACGAGCTGCGCCAGCGGTTCGTCGACATGACCGTCCCGCAGGCCGAGAAGCTCGGCGTGACTCTGCCCGACCCTGAGCTGCGCTGGAACGAGGAGCGTGGCCATCACGACTTCGGCACTCCGGACTGGGACGAGTTGAAGCGCGTCATCACGGGCGACGGACCGTGCAACGCCGAGCGGGTGGAGCGGCGGCGGATCGCCCACGAAGAAGGCGCCTGGGTGCGCGAAGCGGCGACCGTACACGCGGCCAAGCAGGCAGCCGGCGCCAGGAAGGGAGCCACGGCATGACCACCGACAAGCAGGGTTGGCCTTTGTACGAGGTGTTCGTACGCGGCAAGCGCGGACTCAACCATGTCCATGTCGGCTCGCTGCACGCGGCCGACGATGCGATGGCGCTCACGCACGCGCGCGACCTGTACACGCGCCGCAACGAGGGCGTCAGCATCTGGGTGGTGCGCAGCGAGCACATCGCGGCCTCCACGCGCGACGAGAAGGATCCGTTCTTCGCGCCCAGCGCCGACAAGGTCTATCGGCACCCGACCTTCTACGACATCCCCGACGACGTCCCCCACATCTAGGAGCAGGGCATGAGTGACGACCACGTCTACATGGCCCTCGCCGAGGGACACGAGGACGACGCCCGCTGGGCCTACGGCACCGGCTTCGAGGATCCGCTGCACGGCGTGAGCTCCCATGTGCCGGACGAGGTCGACCGGGCCGAACTGACCGAGCTGTGCCTGGCGTTGGCCGACGACGCCCTGGTCAGTGCCCAGCGCCTCGCGGAGTGGACCACCCGCGCACCGGAGCTGGAGGAGGAGGTGGCACTGGCGAACATCGGGCTCGACCTGCTCGGCCAGGCCCGACTCCTCTACGCCCGCTGCGGTCAGGTCGACGGCACGGGACGCGGCGAGGACGCCTACGCCTATTTCCGTGACGCGGACGACTTCCGCAACGTGCGCCTGGCAGAACTGCCCAACGGCGACTTCGCGTTCAGCATCGCCCGGCTGCTGGTGCTCGCCAGCTGGCGCCTGGCCCACTTCGAGCGGCTCGCCGCCTCGGCCGACCCGGTACTCGCCGCCATCGCGGCCAAGGGCGTGAAAGAGCTGACCTACCACCGGCAGTACGCGGCGGAGTGGGTCGTCCGGCTCGGCGACGGCACCGCGGAGTCCCATCGCAGGATGCGCGCCGGCCTCGACGCCGTGGCCGCTCACCTGGGGGAGTTGTTCGAGGCCCACGACGCGCGGACCGAGGTCCTGGCCGTGCTGCGGCAGGTCACGGAAGCAGCAGGGCTGCCCCTGCCGGACGTAGCGCCGCCGTCGGCCGGCTCCGGCCGCGCGGGCGATCACACCGAACACCTTGCCCCGCTGCTGACCGAGCTGCAGAGCGTGGCCCGCGCCCACCCGGAGGCGACATGGTGACCGTGCTCACGGACGCCCGGCGCGCCCGGCACATCGCCGAACAGGTGCCCGACCCCGAACTGCCCATGCTCACCCTCGCCGACCTCGGAGTGCTGCGGGACGTGACGGTGGCTGACGACGGCACGGTCGTCGCCGCACTCACGCCGACCTACTCCGGCTGCCCGGCCATGGCCGAGATGCGGGCCGGCGTGGCGGCGCGGCTGAAGGACGCCGGCTATGAGCGTGTGGAGGTCCGCACGGTCCTCGACCCCCCGTGGACCACCGACTGGATCACCGCGGAGGGGCGCCGCAAGCTCGCCGAACACGGCATCGCACCCCCCGGCCCCGCACCGCGCCCGTCGCCGGGTCCCGTGCCGCTGAGCCTGTCCACCACCCGCCGGGCGGTGCCCTGCCCGCGCTGCGGCGCCACCGACACGCAGGAGACCTCCCGCTTCGGCGCCACCTCCTGCAAGGCGCTGTGGCGCTGCCTCGCCTGCCAGGAACCGTTCGAGTACGTCAAGGAGATCTGATGGAGGACCTGTTGGCTCCGAACGCGGCCGCCCCCTCCCCGATGCGGCGGGCGCGCCGCCGCCCGGCCTTCCACGCCGTGAAAGTGGCGGCAGTGCAGCGGCTGTGCGACGACGCCGCCGCGGTGAGTCTCGACATCCCCGCTGAGCTGGCCGAGGAGTTCGCCTTCGCACCCGGCCAGTCGCTCACGCTGCGGCGCGAAGTCGACGGGCGGGACGAGCGGCGCTCCTACTCCATCTGCTCCCCGGTGGGCGCCCGGCCCCGCATCGGAGTGCGGGTGGTGCCCGGTGGACTGTTCTCGTCCTGGCTGGTGAACGAGGTGAGGCCGGGCGACACCATCGAGGTGATGGCCCCGACCGGCGCCTTCACCCCTGATCTGTCGACGCCCGGACACCATGTGCTCATCGCGGCCGGCTCGGGCGTCACACCGATGCTCTCCATCGCCGAGTCCGTCCTTGCCGCGGACGACCGGTCCCGCGTCACCCTCTTCTACGGCAACCGGCGCACCGACTCGGTGATGTTCGCCGACGAACTGGCCGACCTGAAGGATCTCTACCCCGCCCGGTTTCAGCTCGCGCACGTCCTGTCCCGCGAACCGCGCGAGGCCGAACTGCTGAGTGGCCGTCTCGACGCCGATCGGCTGGCCGCGCTCATCGACGGCCTGGTCGACGTCTCCGAAGCCGACCACTGGTGGCTGTGCGGCCCCCACGGCATGGTCCTGGACGCCCAGAAGGTGCTCGCCGAGCTGGGAGTGCCCGGTGACCGGGTCCACCAGGAACTGTTCTTCGCAGGCGAGGAGCCCGCCGCCGTACGCCACGAGGAGCCCCGGGCCGACGGACCGGTCAGCCAGGTCACCGTCGTCCTGGACGGCCGCTCCACCACATCCGCACTCTCCCGCGAAGCCTCCCTTCTCGACTCGGCCTCCCGCGTACGCCCCGACCTGCCCTTCGCCTGCAAGGGTGGCGTCTGCGGCACTTGCCGCGCTCGGGTCACCGAGGGCGAGGCGGACATGCGGCGCAACTACGCGCTGGAACCCGCCGAGGTCGACGCCGGGTATGTACTGACCTGCCAGACCTTCCCTGTCTCCGACAGCCTGACCGTCGACTTCGACAGCTGAGGAGCAGCTGTTGAACCCTCGTCTCGACGTCGCTCAGGACATGGGCACGCTCCGTCGGGACCGCCGCAGGCGGTGCTGATGGATACCGAGGGCGTCGACGGCAGTCGTCCCGTACGGGGGTTTGAGTTGCGAGGTCACCACTTGTGTGTGGTCCGGCACGTGACTCCGTCACAGGTCGTATACGACCTGGCCATGTGCCCGGCGGGTTCGGCGTCGGGTCAGTCGTCCGATCCCTTGCCCTTGTGTTTCCTCCCGTGGTGACCGCCCTCGTCGTTGTTGTCGTCCTGTGGTGCAGCCGTGGTGGACGGCGTGATGGAGGAGGGCTCCGCCGTGGGTGTCTCGTTGAGGGACGGCGCCGACGTCGTGGACACCGGCTGGGTGGGGGCGTTGGGGCCGGGGTCCTCGTTCCAGGAGGCGCCGAGTGCGACGGCTCCTGCGAAGAGGGCGACTCCCACGGCGCTCAGTACGGCTTTCGACGGCAGCCTGCGGCGGCCCCGCGGCTGTACGCGGGTGGCATGCTCCGGTGCGGTCTGTTCCGGAGGGGATGGCAGGGCGGCCGCGAGGGGGGCCGGTTCCGGGTGGTCCGGTTCTGCTGGGGCGGGCGTACGGGTGTGGAGCCAGGCGGCTGCCTGGTCGGCGGTGAGGCGGTGTTCCGGGTTCTTGGCGAGCAGGTGCGTGAGGTAGTCGGCGAGCGGCTGCGGTATGTCGGGGCGCAGGTGCGTGACGGGCGGCGGCTGGGCGTCGACGTGCTGCTGCACCACGGCAAGCGAGGTGGCACCGCTGAACGGCGGTCGGCCGGTGAGGAGTTCGTACAGCACGCAGCCCAGTGAGTAGACGTCGGAAGCGGGCTGTGCGGGGTGGCCCAGGGCACGCTCGGGGGCGAGGTAGGCGGCGCTGCCGATGATTTTTCCGGTAGCGGTCAGGGTGCTGGCCGCGTCGTCGGTGAAGCGGGCGATCCCGAAGTCGGTGAGTTTCGCGGTGCGGTCGTTGGTGAGCATGACGTTGGCCGGCTTGATGTCCCGGTGGATCACGCCCTGCCGGTGGGCGGCGGCCAGCCCGGCGGCCATCTGGGCGGCGATACCGGCGGCCTCGGGCGCGGGCAGCGCTCCACGCAGGGAGCGTTCCTGGGACAGGTTCCAGCCGTCGACGTATTCCATGACCAGGTAGGGCTGACCGTGGTGGGAGCCGAAGTCGTACACCCCCACGACGTTGGGGTGATTGAGGCGGCCTGCTGTCTGCGCCTCCAGGCGGAACCGCTCGAAGTCGGTGGCGTCGTCGCCGTGCAGGACCTTCACCGCGACGGTGCGATGGAGAACCTGGTCGGCGGCTCGCCATACCTCACCCATCGCGCCGCGTCCCAGTAGTTCCTCCAGCTGGTAGCGCTCCGCCAGCAGCACTCGTACCCCCACCCGAAATCCGACAACACTGACCGACTGCGACGCTTTTTCTGGTTTCGTCACGATCTGCGTCGCGGCGGGCTCACGCTACCCGTGCCAAAAGGTCGACGACAGGCCGCCCCGGTGGGGTCGCGCCGGCGCAGGCGGACGTCGGAGGGTGACATCTGCCCGCACCGGCGCGTGAGCACTGGCGCGCAAGGGGGGGAGGCGCGCAGTGCCCGGGACCGGCGGGTCCAGTGTCTATAGCGCACGGGAGGGCCAAGACGTCACTCATGCGCCGTTACCAGGGCCGCACGGCAGGTCAGCCGGGTGGCTACTGCCGTCCCGCGTCCTTGCGCGACTGATGTCCGGGCTTCTTGTCGGCTGCCTTGCTGTTCGGCTGTCCGCTCGCCTTCCCCGTGCCGCCCGCCTCGGTCCCGGACAACCTGTCGGCGCAGTAGGCGGCGACGTTGTCCGCGCCGCCGGCGGTTGCGAGGAACCGCTGCCAGGCCGACGAGCTCAGCGCTTTGCCCCGCCCCTTCACCGACGGGTACGCACGGCAGTGGGCTTCGATGTCCTTGGCCGTCGGCGGGCGGCTCTTGGACAGGTTGGTGCCGGGCTTGGAAAGTGTGGTCGCGGGCGGGGCCTGGGCGACGGTGGCTGATGGATTTCCGTGTCCGGGGCCGTCGTTGTGCGGCTTCCCGGACGATCCGGGGGAGCCGATCGCCGCCATCGCCGCCCCGCCCAGGGTGAGGCTCGCGAGAAAAACGGCCAGGGTGGTCTTCACCGAGCGTCGCACCGAGGTGCGCCGGGGCCGCCAGTCGTCCCGCCGCCGCGTCCGCACTCCCGCGTGAACGCCTGCGTCGCGGGCGGCACGGAAAGCGGCGATGGCCTGCTCCTCGGCCGGCCGGCTGAAGGTATCGACGCGCAGTGCGCTGCCGAGCGCCGACTCCAGCCCTGTGGACGTGATTCCGCTGTCCGCGTCGGGCACTGGGCCGTTCGCGCCGGGGCTTCGGCGGGCGAATGCTCCGCCGTCGCTGTGTCGGTCGCTCATGCCTGTGTCCGTCCTTGCGTGATCGTTGCTCTTTTTTCTTACGCGTTTGGCGCGGTCTTTGCTCATTTCGACTGCCCCAGCGTATGAGCCCCCCTCTCTGTCACATCCGAAGCGCCGAGCTGGCGGCCGAGGCGTTTCAGACCGCGGTAGGCGGCGGTGCGAACCGCACCAGGACGCTTGCCCAGGACGCGCGCGGCGGCCGGACCGTCGAGGCCGATGACGACGCGCAGCAGCACCGCCTCGGCCTGATCGCGAGGCAGGCCGCGCACCAGTTCCAGTGCGCGCCGGGTCGAAAGGACCTCCAGGGCTTGGTCGTCCGCGGTGTCCGGTCCACGCAACTCCAGGAGATCCAGGTCGAGCGCGGCAGGTACGGGGCGGCTGCGGCGGCGGCGCAGATGATCCATCGCCCGGTGGCGGGCAATGGTCGCGCTCCAGCCGCGGAAGCCGGCCCCGTCGCCCTTGAACCGGCCCAGATCGCGGGCGATCTCCAGCCAGGCTTCGGACGCCACGTCCTCGGCGTCGTCCGCGACGAGCCCGCGCAGATAGCCCAGCAGCCCGGGCTGCACGATCCGGTACACGACCGCGAAGGCGGCCTCATCACCGTCCTGGGCCCGCACGACTGCGGCACCCAACTCCGCGTCCCGTGCACCGTCGCTCCGGGACTCGCCTCGCTGGCCCAAAACCCGTCCCCGTCCGCACCGTTCCTCGACCACACGGGCGTGGATCCACATGGTGCCGCCACGGGCCCTGCCCAGCTCTACAAGATCATCAGCGTCGCACAGCACAGAAATGTCACAGCGTCGGGGCGCGCGGGCCCAAAGCACGTGCTCCAGCGCGGTATTCGCTCTGTCGCTGCACCACTGCGCGCTCTGGGTGTGCGCCCCCGGGACCGTTTCCTCGGGGGCCGGCCGCACGTTCTCTGTCGGGGCCCGGTCCGACCGTGCACGGGTGACGCCCGGCGGGGCCGTTGCGCTTGGGGAGTGCCGACCGTGACGGACGAGGCGATTATCAGTTCTTGTAGGGGTGGGAGATTTGAGTTGCCGTACG
This sequence comes from Streptomyces sp. NPDC001156, assembly GCF_053598275.1. Taxonomy (NCBI): domain Bacteria; kingdom Bacillati; phylum Actinomycetota; class Actinomycetes; order Kitasatosporales; family Streptomycetaceae; genus Streptomyces; species Streptomyces sp. NPDC001156. The sequence goes on from NZ_JBSFJX010000016.1 coordinate 73,349, forward strand.
ACCCGTGCGTACATGCCACTGAGCCTGGGACGGCGGGCGTGGCTGACCGCGGGAGTCGTCGTACTGAGCGGGGCGGGGATCGTCACCCACGCCCTCGACCCTCAACCGGCGCAGCCGCCGGGGCACGGACGCGAGTCCGCCGTGGGCACGGTACGACCGGCAGAGCGGGGTGCGGCCGCGGGGTGCACGGGGTTGCCGCAGCAGGGCACGGGCCGCTACAGCGCCGCGCTGCCGGCCCGGAACAAGCACGCGCCGAAGCACGCCAGGGCCACCTCCGACTACAACGGCGACGGCATCAGCGACCTCGCCGCCGGTACATCGAAGGCATCGGGTGGCGCCGGCAGCGTGACCGTGGTTCCGGGCAGCCCTCACGGCCCCTTGGCCGAGGCACGGCTGACACTCACCCAGAACAGTCCTGGTGGCCCCGGCTCCTCCGAGCCGGGCGACCACTTCGGGGCCGCGACCGCATGGGGCGATCTCAACGGCGACGGCTGCGCCGACCTCGTCGTCGGCGCTCCCGGCAAGGACGACATCAGCGGCCATGCCGACCGCGGTCTGGTCACCGTCCTGTACGGGCCTGGCCTGGACTCCGGCTTCTCGTACACCACTTCCGGTGTTCCGGCGACCGGAGCGAGGCTCGGTTCCGCGGTGACCGTCGGCGACTTCAACGGCGACGGCACGGCCGACGTGTTCGCGGCCGGCACCGGCAACGGCGGTACCTGGAACGTCCGGCTGACCGGTGGAAGTACCCGGAACGTCCGGCCGGCCGCAGGCGTCACCACCTCCGGCACGCTCACCGGTGCCACAGGTCCGGTCGCCCAACTGGACGCCACGTCGGGTGACTTCAACCGGGACGGCTTCGCGGACGTCGCCCTCAACTACCGCGACATCCGCGGCACCGGACGTGTGGTGTGGTTCGCCGGGTCCGCGGGCGGTCTGACCAGGGCAGGGATCCTCGCGGTCCGGGGCGGCCGTTCCGTCGCCGCGGGCGACTTCAGTGGCAACGGCTATGACGATCTCGTCATCGGCCAGCCCTACGCGTCCGAGTCCGGCGGCAGGACCGGTGGCCAGATCACCGTGGTCCCCGGCACGGCCGCCGGCCTTGCGGGCTCCGGCACGAAGGTCATCCATCAGGACGGCGTCGGCGTCGCCAGCACCGACCGGCCCGGCGACGCCTTCGGCGCCTCCGTCTCGGCCGGCGACTACAACGCCGACGGCTACGCGGACGCCCTCGTCGGCGCCCCCGGGGAAGACCTCACCAGCGACGGCGTCAAGCGCACCGACGCGGGTCAGGCCACCCTGTTCCAGGGCTCCGCCTCCGGACTGACGACGAGCGGCTCCTTCACGCTCAACCAGGACACCCCCGGCATCCTGGACTCCATCGAGAAGGACGACCACTTCGGCTCCTCCGTCTCCCTCACCGACCTGTCCGGATCGGGTCACGCGGGGCTCGTCTTCGGAGCCGAAGGTGAAGACGCCGGTGACGGCCTCCTCCTCTACACGCCCATCACCGGCACCGGCTTCGGTCTCGCGCAGACCGTCGCGCTCCGCGGCACCGCACTGGGCACTCCCGCCGGCGCTCGTCTCGGCGAGGCACTGGCGCCGTAACGGCCGGCGGCAGCCGCCGAGGCCATGACCGGCGTCAGGGCCGGGAGCAGCGGCACGCCGACGGCCGGGAAGGACGGTCGGGCCACGGCGCGTCCACCATGCCCGCCATGGGGCCCAAGGCGCCCCGGGAAGTGCAGGTTTGCTACTTGCTCCGGTTCACCCCCGCAACACGCACAGCCATGGGAGGCGGCTGACACCCGCGGCATCCGTAGTGATCTGCGTCACCGTGGCCCGTCCTCCCGTGACGTTCGTCGGTCGGTATGCGCTTGAGAGACGGGCTGCCTGTGTGGCTGGTGTGCCTCATGTGACTTTTTCTATGGGCCTTGGTGGGCCTCTGGGGGTGGATACGACGTGAGTCGTCGTACTTCGCATGCGTACAGACCGCTAAGTCTGAAGCGGCGGGTGTGGCTGACGCTCGGTGCGGTGGTCCTGGGTGGTGGGGGACTGGTGACCTATGCCGTCGCCAGCCCGTCCGGCGGTCACGCCGAAGGCCAGGCCAAGCGATCGCCGAGTGTCTTCGGCCTGACGCTGAAGGGCGACGGGGCCGGCAAGGCGGAGCTGCCGCAAACGGGCACCAAGCAGTTCTCGCTGCTCGGTGTCACCTGGACCGGTGCCACGAAGCAGCTCCACGGTACGGCTCAGGTGCGCACCCGCAGTGTGAAGACCGGCGAGTGGAGCGCCTGGCAGAACCTCGAGGTGAACACCGACCCGCTGGAGGACCCGAAGGAACAGGCCACCGCACGCGGCGCGTCCGAGCCGCTGTGGGTCGGCCCCTCCGACGGCGTCCAGGTGCAGGTCGTCCGCAAGAACGGCACTACCGGCTCCGGTCTGCCCAAGGGGCTCACGGTCAACCTCGTCGACCCCGGGGTGGTGACGGAGGCCGAGACGAAGGCCGAGCCGGCCGCGTATGTGGCGGGGACCGTCGACGAGACGAGCGCGCCGCCCACCGACTCCGTCTCCCCGAGCGACAGCACCGGCGCCGGTCCGACGGACAGTGCGCCGGCGTCTCCCAGCGACTCCGCAACCGTCTCGGCCCCGGCATCGACCTCGGAAACGCCTTCGGCTCCGGCGAGTACGCCTGCGAGTCCGTCGGCCACCACGCCCACCGCGCCGACCACGCCGCCGGCGCGGCCCTCGACGGTGCCGGAACCGCCGATCGTCTCGCGTGCCGGCTGGGGCGCCGACGAGTCGCGCAGCCCCGACCCGTCGGAGTACAACGCCGATGTGAAGGCCGTGTTCGTCCACCACACGGACGGGGCCGCCTACACGTGCGACCAGTCGGCGGCGATCGTGCGGGGCATCTACGTGTTCCACACGGCCGCCACCACCGCCACCCCGCCGGGCAACGGCTGGAACGACATCGGCTACAACTTCCTCGTAGACAAGTGCGGCACGATCTTCGAGGGCCGCAAGGGCGGTGTCGACCAGCCGGTGCTCGGCGCCCACACGTACGGCTGGAACCGGGAGTCCACGGGCATCGCGGTGCTCGGTGACTACACCACCACCGGCGCCTCCAACGCCGCGCTGGCCTCGGTCGCCCGTATCGCGGCCTGGAAGCTCGGCCAGTACGGCGCCGATCCCAGCTCGACCGTGAGCCTCAAGGCGGGCGCCACCCAGACGAACTACTCCGCCACGAGCTTCACCGCGGGCAGCTCGTACACCTTCAACCGGATCTCCGGCCACCGCGACGGCTACAACACCCAGTGCCCCGGTAACTCCCTCTACGCCCAGCTGCCGACCATCCGGACCTGGGCGGCCGGCCCGGTGCAGGGCCTGAAGGCCACCTCGGTCGACGGCGCGGCCCTCTCGGGCTCTACGTACTACACCAAGGGCGCCGTCACCGTGCACTGGACGGCCACCACGCCGTCCTCGCTCATCAAGAGCTACCAGCTGCTGGTCGACGGCAAGACCGTCGCCACCACCTCGGGCACGGCGACTTCCGCCGCGGCCACCCTGGCCGTGGGCAGCCACACCGTCGCCGTGCGGGCCGTACACCAGTCCGGCAAGACCGCGACCAGCAGCGCGCTGAGCGTCGTGGCCGAGACGACGGCGCCGACGTTCACCACCGCCCCGCAGCTCTCCCTGCGCAGCGGCACCGTCAACACCACCGGCGTCCCGGTCACACTCGGCTGGAAGGCCACCGACGACAAGGCCCTGCGGTACGTGAAGCTGCTGGCCCCGACCACGGGCACCTTCGGCCCGACGGTCACCAGCTCGAGCACCACCGCCAAGTCCGGTACCGCCACGACATGGTCGATGCGTGCCTACGACTACGCCGGCAACTACCGCACGTCCTCCCCGGCGTACACCCCGATGATCCTGCAGGAGAGCTCCGCGACGAAGTCCGGCAGCTGGACCACCCGCTCGTCCACCAGCTACCTCGGCGGCAAGTCGTACTCCAGCGGTTCGAAGGGCGCGACCCTCAGCTGGACCTTCACCGGCCGCTCCGCCGCGTGGGTAGTCTCGCGTGCCTCCACTTCCGGTCAGGTGTACGTCTACGTCGACGGCACGAAGGTCTCCACCGTGGACCTGAAGTCGTCCAGCACCCTGTACCGGCAGGCGATCTGGACCAAGACCTGGTCCAGCAGCGCCAAGCACACCGTCAAGATCGTCGTGGTCGGCACCAGCGGCCGTCCCACCATCACCACGGACGGCCTCGTCTACCTCAAGTAGCCGCGGCCGCGCCGGAGTACGGCGTGTCCATCCGATCGGCGCATGCGGTCCCGCATGCGCCGATCGGCATGTGCGGGCCCCATGGTGATCGGCTCGGCGGCCTGTTCGCCGAGCCGTGTCGATCGTGCAGGGCCGGGAGTCGTCCCCGGCGAGTTCACCGGGTTCCTCCGAGGATGCCCCGGCCGTCAGGTCGGGGAGGAATCGGACCCCTGCGGAGCAGGGCAGGGATAGCCGGATCGCCGTCGGGGCGATCCGGTGTCGACCCCGCGCGGTGGTGATGTCGCCCACGATGATCGAGAACTCTCAACTGTCAGTCCTCCCGGGTAGGTTCGGATGCATGACGACAGAAGCGACCGCGAAGGACGCCGGGTATGCCCGATACACCTTCCGTGTGCGCCTGTCGAATACGGCCAGGCGCGGGCTCGAAGCCGAGTGGGATCGCTGCCGGTGGGTCTGGAACGAATGCGTGGCCAAGTCCAAGCAGGTCCACGTGCAGGCCAGGGCAACAGGCGAGAAGCTGACGTGCGGTCCGGCGCAGCTCGACAAGATGCTGACCGAGGCCCGCAGGGGGATGCCGTGGCTGGCTGAGGGGGCGAGCGTGCCTCAGCAGCAGGTGATACGCGACTTCGCCAAGGCCCGCACCAAGGCCCTCAAAGACCTCAAGGACCGAGTTGCGACGCATCGCCGGGCCGGGATGCCCAGGTGGAAGAAGAAGCGGGAGGCGCGGCCGAGCCTGAACTACACCCGGCGCGGCTTCCGGGTTGATGACGGTCGTCTGCACCTGGCGGGCGGGATCGTGGTGAGCGTGGTGTGGTCGCGGGAGCTTCCGGTCGACCCGTCGAGCGTGCGCGTGTACCAGGACACGCTCGGCCACTGGTACGCGTCCTTCGTCGTCCCGGCTCAGATTGAGCCGCTCGCTGAGACCGGCCGCGTCCTGGGCGTGGACTGGGGTGTGAAGGAGACCGCCACCACCACCGACGACGCCTATGACCTCCCGCATGGCGAGTATGGCAAGCGGGCCGCGCAGCGGCTCGCGAGGTACCAGCGGATGATGGCCCGGCGGCGCCGTCCGAAGGGGCACCCCGCATCCGCCGGCTACCGGAAGGCGCAGGCGCAGGCAGCGAAGCTGCACAAGAAGGTGGCCCGGCAGCGGGAGGACACGGGCCGCAAGTGGGCCAAGTCCGTGATGCGCGGTCATGACGGGGTTGCGGTGGAGGACTTCCGGCCGAGGTTCCTGGCGAAGACCACGATGGCCCGCAAGGCGGCCGATGCCGCCATCGCCGCGACCAAGCGTGCCCTGGTCGAGATGGGCCGCAAACACGCGCGAGACGTGCGTCTGGTGCACCCGGCGCACACCACGATGGACTGCGCAACGTGCGGAGCGAGAACCAAGCACGCACTCCCTCTCTCGATGAGAACGTATGCCTGCACCGTGTGCGGAGCCGTGTCCCCCAGGGACAAGAACTCCGCTCGCGTGATGCTGGTCCGGGCAGGTTGGAACCCGGACGGTGTCGAGGGCGTAAGACCGCCGGGGCCGCTGGCCCAGGCGGCAGCCTGAGCCGTAAATCCCCGCTCAGCCCTGGAGGGTGGAGAATCCCCTCCCTCAGGGAGGGGAGCCTTCAACTACTGCAGCGGACCGCCCGCAGTGCCTCCGACGCTGCCGTGCCGGTAGTGGTGGGCGGGCTGGGCCGCATCGTGTGGGGTCAGAAGTACCGCTGCCTGATGCTGCATGTGCTGGGCCGCGAGCTGAGCCTCCGCGACGGCGTCACCGCGTTCGCGTACCAGGTCCTCATAGATCGGCAGATGATCGTGTCCAGACGTGGTGAGTGCCACATTCGGTCCTTCCGCTGTCGTGCGTGTTCTCGGCGTGGTCGGCGGTGAGGAAGCCGGACATCAGGCGTTACGCGTCCGCGAACGTCGGGAACGCGCCGGCTGCAGCGGTCAGTGGTGGCCTCGGTAAAGGCCGATGCATGGTCAGGCTCGATTGAGCCGTGCGGCGATTCCGTGACCGATCAGCAAATAAAGAAGAGCCGGAAGGCCATAATTAAGGATGACCCGTAGACCCTCTGTGTCCATTGTGAAAATGTCCTGTGCCCACCAGGTCAGCCAGTCGGCCGCGCCGTGCACGAAGTCGACGAATACATTCGTCCGATTCGCGTGGAGCAGGAACAGCAGGATCCACAGACCCAGGAAACCTGCCGCGATGTCGGTGATCGTGCAGATGGTCAGTGCCGTGCGGCGTGCAGCGGCCTGACGGCGCACCGCGCGGTTGGGGTCCGAGGACTGGTCGTACGTCTGATATCCGGAAACCGGGTCGATGTGGCTCACGCAAATCCGATCTGACGTGTTGTCGTGTCGGCACGCTCGCCTCAGTTGCGAATTTCAGTCCGGGTCGGCGTACCGCTTCTGCCTTCTTCTGCGTCCGGTAAGCGCCGCCGCGTTACACACCCAATCGTGATGACCTGAATATGGTCGCCTATTCGGGCACTTACCCAAATGTTCGTGTGCGGCAGTAAATTTTCGGACGGGACGGACGACGCCGCGGGTTCGCCGGCGGCGAGCCGTGCCCGGGCCGGGGCCCGCCGTGGGCCTCGGCCCCGGGTGCCGTCACCCGGAGGGAATCAGCGGTAGAGCGGGCGGATCTCGGCGGGCTTGTCGTCGGCGATCCGGAAGACCTCTTCCGACGACAGTCGCGTGAGGGAGGTGGATCGCATCAGGGAGCGGGAGTACTTGGCCCGCACCACCTTGCCGATGGTCGTGGCGCCGTATTCGTCCGGCATGGACGCGTTGATGATCAGCAGGACCGAGTCGTAGTCCAGCGACGACTCATGGACGGCCTGAAGTATGTTCAAGGCGTCGCTACGGGCCCGGTCCCTGGCCCGCTTGTCGGTGGGGTCGTCGGCGACGGTCCACGTGACGGCGATCTGGTTGCCGGCGCTGGGTTGCTGCATCTGGACGTCGAGATGGGCCGGCGGGTGGCCGTCACCATCGAGGGACGTGGTCAGGACAGCGATGAGCCGGTCGAGTTCCCCGGAACTCGCGCTCGGCGTCGCTGCCGTCCGCGGCGGCCGCGGCGTTCGGATCGTAGACCGTGGTCGACCGTGCCGTGGGCAGCGAGGCGGCCTCCGGCGGCTCCGACTGCGGCCCGACCTTGGACCGGTCCGCTCCCACCCGCTGGGTGGGTCGGTGGCGCAGCCGACCGCCGTGAGACCCACCATGAGGACAGCGGCCAGCGCCCTCGTGGCCCGTGCGGCCCGGCGCTCGTCGAATGTCCTGGGTGAACGCTCCCCGGCCACTGGGTGCTACCTCGTTTCTCACTGTGTGCCCACACCTTGTGTCCGGGCGTGGCCCCGGCCCGTCGCAGGGCCGGGGCCACGCGGTTCGGGGACTACGGGCGGCCCAGCGCCCGGTACTCCCATCCCGCCGCCCGCCACTGCGCCGGGTCGAGGCCGTGCCGTCCGTCGACGATCCGCCGGTGGGCCACGACCAAGCCCATGACCTCCGGGTCGATCTCGCGGAACTCGGCCCACTCGGTGAGCAGCACCGTCACATCCGCGTCCCGGGCGACATCCAGCGCACTGTCCCCGTAGGACAGCTGCGGATGGCGCGGCGGGCGTTGTCCGGGCCGGCCGGGTCGAAGACCCGTACGTCGGCACCCTGCTGCTCCAGGGAGTTGGCGACGTCCAGGGCGGGCGCGTCGCGGATGTCGGATCGCGCACCGAGGACATGCCGACTCCGTCGTCCTGGTGGCTCGGAGTGGCCGCGGGCTGCCTCGGGCCCGGAGGTGTCGGCCCCCGAGGCGGAGGTGAATGGCCCTGCAACCACGTGTGGCGTGCACGCGGATCGCGTGCACGCCACACGTGGTGTTCGGACGGCAGCAGGCGGAGGGCACCGCCTGCTCGAAGCCGACCGTCTGCCGGTTACTTGAAGCGGACCACCTGCGGGTCGTGGTCGCTCGTCTGGTCGGAGAACTCGGAGTTGATGTGGACGACCTGGTACTCGAACTTCTTGATGCCAGGCGAGACCAGGATGTGGTCCAGCGTCTGGGAGTTGCCGTCGTACACGTAGCTGTACCGCTCGTCGGCCGGGAGGGTGTTGATGAGGTCCGTGAGGACGCCGCCCGAGGTCAAGGTGGCCAGGGGCTTGGAGAACTGGTAGTCGTTCAGGTCCCCCAGGACGACGACCTTGGCCTTGCGGTCCGCGGCCAGCAGGTCGGAGACGAAGGCGTTGACCTCCTTCGCCTGGGCGACGCGCTGGGTCTCGGAACCGAGCGTCGGCGGCTGGAAGGCGCCGTGCACCGGCTGGTCGCCGCCCTTGGAGTTGAAGTGGTTGCCGACGACGAAGACCTGCTCGCCCTGGAACCGGAACTCACCGACCAGCGGCTTGCGGCTGCTCGTCCAGGCGCTCGACGCCGGGTCGATCCGGCCCGGGGAGACGGACAGCTGCACGTCGTGCTTGCCGGTGGGGACGGCGGTGACCCCCGTCGTGGAGTCGCCGCCGGGCCGGTCCACGAACCTGACGCGATCGGGGTTGAAGAGGAAGACGTTGCGGATGTTGCCGCCCGGCTCGCCGCCGTCCGAGTCGTTCACCGGGTCGATGGCGCGCCAGTCGTAGGCCGGGCCGCCGGCCGCCTTGATGGCGTCGATGAACTGGGTGATGGTCTTGTCGGCCGCGACCGTTCCGTCGTCCTTGGCGCCGTTGTTGTCCTGGATCTCCTCCAGGCTCACGATGTCCGGGGACGCCAGGTTGGTGACGACTCCCGCGGCCAGCCGGTCGAACTTGCTCTGCGGGTCGGTCGGGTCGAGGTTCTCGACGTTGTACGTGGCCAAGGACAGCTCGTTGGACTTGCCCTTCGTCGCCACATCCGGCGTGAGTCCGCCCGACTGGACCGTGCCGAGCGCGGTCGCCTGGATGTTGTAGCCGCCGAAGTCGGAGTAGTCCACGGGGCCCGCGGTGGTGCCGGACAGGGTGTCGCCCACATTGGCCTTGAGCTGGTCACCGTTCAGCGAAGTGACCATGAGACGACCCGAGTTGGGGTTGTCGTAGCCGGTGATGATCGTGCCGCCCCGCGGGGTCGGGTTCTGGTCCGGCTTGGTGGTGATCCACGTCTCGTTGTAGGCGTTGGTGGCGCCCACCACACGGGAGTCGCCGATCTGCGCCAGCATGCCCTCGTGGGCCTCCAGCCAGTCCAGCGTGTAGGTGTCGGGCTGCAACTCCAGGGACTCGATGCTCGCTCCCTGCGCCTGCGGCGCGTAGGCCTCGGGCAGCGTGGCCGCGTCGATGACCTGGGCCGCCGGCAGGGGGTTGCCGGAGGAGAGCGTGGCGGCCGTCGGGCCGGTCAGTTCCGTGACGGACTGCGTGCCGCTGCTCTTGCCGCCCGGGTAGTACTCGCTCACCTTGCCCGAGACGAGCACCGAGTCGCCGACCTTGACCAGGGGCGTGGCGGAGCCGGTGTAGACGAAAAGGCCCTCGCTGGTGGCCGGGTTCGCGTCGGGCTCGGGGTCCTGGATCCAGTAGCCCTTCGAGCCGGTGCTCCGCACACCGGTCACCACGCCGGGCACGTTGGTGACGGTCTTGCCGTTCTGCGGCGAGATCCGGCTGGTGCCCTGGATGTCGTGGATGCGGAGGCTGCCCGGGGTGGGCGTCGAGGTCGGGGTCGGGGTGGGGGTGGGCGAGGGGTCGCCGGTGCCGCCGCCGGTGCTGTTGCGGGGGCTCGGCGCAGACCCCGTCAGGTCCACCGAGTTGTCGTCGGTGTCGCTGAACTTGGCGTCGCGCGAGACGGAGGCGGTGTTGCTCGCGCCGGTGGCGGGGGAGCCCTCCCGGACCACGGCGGTGCCGAAACCGACCAGGTCCTTGACGGTGCCGTCCGCCGCGCAGTCGGCCGCGGTCAGGCAGGTGAGGGCGGTGGTCGAGTGGACCAGTGCCACGGTGCCGGTGGTCGCCGACATCGGGATGGCGCCGACGGCGTCGGGCGTGGGCAGGGGCGTGTCACCGCCGGTGCCCTTGGCCTCCTGGACCAGGTAGGTGCCGCCCGCGGGGATGGCGCCGGTGAGCGGGGTGACCTGCCACTTGCTGCTGGCGGTGGGCGAGCCGGGCAGGTACTGCACCGACCAGCCGCTGAGATCGAACGGAGCGGTGGCGCCGTTGCCCAGCTCGATGAAGTCGTTGGTGTAGGAGGCACCGGAGTTGCCGCCGCCGCCGTACACCTCGGAGACGGAGGCGTCCGACGACGGTGCCGCCTGCGCGGCGAAGGGAAGCGCGAGGAGCGATCCGGTGAGACCGACCGGGAGCGCTACGAAGAGGACCTTGGCACCTCGACCGCGCAGGGCCGGGGGTATGCGTGAGGACACTGGGTGTCTCTTTCTGACGGGAGCAGATGTCAATGGCGCGGCTGAGATGTGGGGGGTATGTGATGCTTTTTCAAGTCGGGGTAAAAATACGCGCGTAGATCCGTGCGGTACAAGGCACCGAGCCCGCGGTGCGGCAAACGTTTCCTGACGGTTCGCCGACAGTGCGGACCCCCGATGTGTGGTGTGCCTTGCCTTCAGCCGGGGTTCTGTTCTCCCGTCAAGTACGGGACGCCCGAAGGCGGGCCGGAGCGCCGGGCCGGAGTCGCCGGGGTCCGGCGGCCGGCCGCGCGCAGGCACGCGGGAGTTCCTCTGCCGGTGAACCATAAGACGACCCTTCGGCCCATGGAGTGGGCACGGCCGACCCGCCCGTTCGAGCGCGGTCGCCGGCTGGACGCCGGGCAGGTCCCGGGAGGCCGACGCGTGCGGTCGCGCCGCCCAAGGGCCGGTGGTTAGCCTGAGGTCATACCGTGGCACCGATGAGCCGTGCCCGCGGCGATACGGACGATGAGCGCCTGCCGTGCGGTGCCTCGGCGAGCGACGTCCCCCACGGGGATGCCGGCCCCACACCTTCATATTCCGTCGGGCTCAGGGCCGCCCGTAGCGACCTCAACGGGTTCCGGTCAAGGCCGGCTCCGCGCCTGGCCGGCGTGTCGTTCCGGCTCCGGCTCCACGAGGACTGCGCCGACCTGTGCGGCGATGTCCGGAGCCGCACACCTGCTCGGCAGCTACCGGAGGGGTGCATCCCGTCACACTCCGACGTGCGGCGGCCGTGGACGGAGCGTGGCCGCGACGTCACCCGGTCACGCCGACACGGCATTCGCACAGAGGGAGATTGTCATGACCGAGAGCCATGCGCGGACCCCGGCCGCCCCGGCCGCCCTGCTGGACCCGCTGCGGAACCGTGGCGTGGCCTTCACGCAGGAGGAGCGGGAGACCCTCGGCCTGACCGGTCGTCTGCCCTCCGCGGTGCTGACCCTGGACCGGCAGGCGGAACGTGCTTACCAGCAGATGGAGGCCCAGGGGAGCGACCTGGCCAAGAACGTCTACCTGGAGCAGCTGCACGACCGTAACGAGACCCTGTACTTCAGGGTCCTCGCCGACCATCTGACGGAGCTCCTGCCGGTCGTCTACGACCCCACCGTGGGCGAGGCGATCGAGAAGTACTCCTATGAATACCGGCGCCCGCGCGGCATCTTCCTGTCCATCGACCGGCCGGACGAGATCGAGAAGGCCTTCGCCACGCTCCAGCTCGGGCCCGAGGACGTCCAGCTGATCGTGTGCACGGACGCCGAGCAGATCCTGGGCATCGGTGACTGGGGTGTGGGCGGTATCCAGATCTCGGTCGGCAAGCTGGCGGTCTACACCGCGGCCGCCGGCATCGACCCGCGCCGCGTGGTGCCCGTCTCGCTGGACGTGGGCACGGACCGCAAGGCACTGCTGGAGGACCCGCTGTACCTGGGCAACAGGCACTCCCGGGTGCGCGGCGCGGACTACGACGCGTTCATCGAGAGGTACCTGGAAACGGCCTCGTCCATGTTCCCCGACGCGCTGCTGCACTTCGAGGACTTCGGTCCCAGCAACGCGCGGCGGATCCTGGAGCAGTACGGCGGCCGCTACCGGATCTTCAACGACGACCTGCAGGGCACCGGAGCCATCACGCTGGCCGCGGCACTGTCGGCCATCAAGGTGAGCGGTGTGCCGATGCGGGACCAGAAACTGGTCGTCTTCGGCGCCGGGACCGCCGGGGTGGGCATCGCCGACCAGTTGCACAGCGCGATGGTCCGCAGCGGAGCGGATCCGAAGCAGTCCGCCGCCCGGATATGGCTGATCGACAAGCAGGGGCTGCTCACCCGGGACATGGACGACCTGCGCGACTTCCAGCAGCCCTACGCGCGCGATCCGGCCGAGGTCGCGGACTGGGAGCGGGACGACAGCGGGGCGATCACGCTGCTGGAGACGGTGCGCCGGGCCGAGCCGACGATCCTGCTGGGCACGTCCACCGTGCACGGGGCGTTCACCCGCGAGGTCATCGAGGCCATGGCCGCGAGTACCGAGCGGCCGATCGTCTTCCCCATCTCCAACCCCACCTCCCGGATCGAGGCGATGCCGGACGATGTCATCGCCTGGTCGAAGGGCAAGGCGCTCGTCGCCACCGGCATCCCCGTCCCACCCGTGCGGCACGACGGCGTGACCTACCAGATCGGGCAGGCCAACAACGCACTCCTGTACCCCGGTCTGGGCCTGGGCACGATCGTCTCCGGCGCCTCACAGGTCACCCCGGGCATGCTGCGCGCGGCCGCACAGGCGGTCGCGGACCAGGTCGACCCGTCGGGGCCGGGCGCCTCCCTGCTGCCGCCGGTCGAGAAGCTCCGCGAGTCCTCGGCGATCACCGCGATCGCGGTGGTCAAGGCCGCGCTCGACGACGGCGTGGCCACCTGCAAGCCGGTCGACATCGGCGAGGCCGTCCGGGAGGCCATGTGGCAGCCGGTCTACACCGACGGAGCGGCGTCATGACCACCCGGCACCACGGCGGGGACCGGAGCGAGCCGGCCGGCCAGGACCAGGCCCCGAGGATCCTCGACATCCCTGTCGGCCTGCACGCGGTGGGCACGCGCAGGGAGACCGACTCCATGGGCGTCATCGACGTCCCCGCCGACCGGTACTGGGGCGCCCAGACGCAGCGGTCCCTGATCCACTTCTCCATCGGGGACGACCGGATGCCCAAAGCGGTCTACCACGCCTACGGCTACGTCAAGAAGGCCGCCGCTCTCGTCAACGGGCGCGCGGGGCGGCTGCCGGGCTGGAAGTCCGGCCTGATCCAGCGGGTGGCCGACGAAGTCATCGCGGGCGAGCTGGACGACCACTTCCCGCTGTACGTGTGGCAGACGGGGTCCGGGACCCAGTCCAACATGAACACCAACGAGGTGATCAGCAACCGCGCCGTCCAGCTGGTCGGCGGAGAACTGGGCAGCAAGACGCCCGTCCACCCCAACGACCACGTCAACATGGGGCAGTCCTCCAACGACACCTTCCCGACCGCCATGCACATCGCCGCGGTCAAGGAGATCCATGAGCACCTGCTGCCCAGCGTGAAGGCGCTGCAGCAGGCCATCGAGGCGAAGGCACGGCAGTGGCACGACGTGGTCAAGATCGGCCGCACCCACCTGGAGGACGCGGTCCCGCTGACCGTGGGCCAGGAGTGGTCGGGCTATGCCCATCAGCTGCAGCAGGCCGTCGGCCGGGTCACCCGGTCCTCCGAGGGCCTGTACGAGCTCGCGATGGGCGGCACGGCGGTGGGCACCGGGCTCAACGCGCCACCGGGATTCGGCGAGCAGGTCGCCGCCGAGATCGCCACCGCGACCGGCTATCCGTTCACCACCGCGCAGAACAAGTTCGCCGCGCAGGGCGGCCTGGACGCCATGGTCGGCGCCTCGGCCGGTCTGCGCGCCCTGGCCGTGCCGCTGATGAAGATCGCCAACGACATTCGCTGGCTGGCCTCAGGACCCCGCTGCGGCCTCGACGAACTCATCCTGCCGGCCAACGAGCCCGGCTCGTCGATCATGCCGGGCAAGGTCAACCCGACGCAGTGCGAGGCCATGGTCATGGTCTGCATCCAGGTGCTGTCCGAGGACACCGCCATCGCGTTCGCCGGCTCCCAGGGCAACTTCGAGCTCAACGCCATGCGCCCGGTCATCATCAACAACTTCCTGCACGCGGCGACCATCCTCGCCGATGCCGCCACCAAGATGCGCGAGTACTGCATCGAGGGCATCGAGCTCAACCGGGACCAGATCGACAGCTACGTCGACCGGTCCCTCATGCTGGTCACCGCACTCTCACCGGTCATCGGCTACGACAAGGCGTCCGCGATCGCCCACCGAGCCGACGACGAGGACACCACTCTGCGCGAGGCCGCACTGGCGTCGGGCTACATCAGCGCCGATGACTTCGACCGCATCGTCGAACCGGCCGCCATGGTCGGTCAGACCTAAGAGTCATCACGTAATGCTGTGATGCCCGCCCGATGTCTGCACGGACCTGGCGCGCATGGGTGGCGCCTGTCCGTGCTGCCGGCTGTTCCGACGTGGGCCTTGTGCCGCTTGTTCGCGGGTCGGGTCTCATTCGGGGTTTGTCCGGTACCGGGCGGTGGTGTTTTGTCGAGCAGAGGCCCTCGTCCGACGGGATGTCCCGGCTTGTGGGCTGCCGCGTGGGTGCGGCCCCGTGTGGGGCGGGCACCGCGCTGCGGTTGACTCGACAGGGCCTCTTGCAGCCCTTCATGGAAAAGAATCTGTGTGTTGCGCGCCTGGACAGTGTCCAGCCGCGCGGTGCTGGAGTCGTCCGGGTCAGCCAGGCCGACGTGTGCGGCCAGGGCGGCGGAGACCATGTCCCGGTCGCCGACGACCCCGCATCCAGTGCAGGTGTGGATCCGGTCGACGAGGGTTTTGGCGACCGTCTCGCCGCAGAAGCAGGTCTGAGACAGTTTCGTGGTGAACGTTGAGGCGCGGAGCATCCACCCGCCGGTCTTCTCGCACTCCCGGCCTATCGCGGTGATGACCCTGCCTGGTGTGGTGGCCTGCAGGGCTTTGCCCCATCGGCGGTACCAGGTGCGGATGTCGCAGTCCTCAACGGTGAGGCTCGCGCCGTGGGCGGCGACGATATCTTCGGCGATACGCCGGGCGCGGTGATCTTTCGCCGCGGCTGCGGTCGCCGCGGCTTCGGCCAGGCGGGCCCGGTTGAGTCGGTAACCCGCCGACAGACCATCGCGCCCGTACGCCTGCTTCGGCACCCCGGCCTTGTTGGCGGCACGGGCACCACCAGGGACTGGGACGGTTCGTGCGGGTAAGCAGGCGTCCTGCCGTCGCGCGGTCCGGGCTTGCTGCCGCTTCGACGGTCCGTATTGGCCAGGGTTTGATGCCCTGCGGGAGCGGTCGAGCGCGCGCATGCGGCCGCGGTCCTTACGACGGGCTTTCGACAGCGCGGCGAGCTCGTCGTCGGTGAGCTCGATGCGGGTCGCCTCGATGTCGCCGTCGGCGGGATCGAAGGTAGAGGGAAAGGAGACGACGGACAGGTTGGACACGTTGCCGTCGACCCCACCGACCCGTTCCAGGTCGGCCGCAGCGGCTCGTCGGGCCTTCGTGGCCGTTGAGGCGTAACCGCCGCAGAGCACCATCAGGTGGGCTTCGTACGCCCAACCGCCCGGCGCGGACGCGTCACGACGGCGTACGAGGTCGATCTTGTGCCACGTTTCCGGGTCGTTCAGGAAGTGGAGCAGGCGCGGCCAGCGGCCGGACCCGGACGGCAGGCGCACGGGCAGGACCAGGTCGCTGCGGTTCGATTCGGCGCCGCCGGTGAAGACGACAGCCAGCTCCCCCGTGTGATCCCACCACGTCGCGGCGCGAGTCTTCGGTTTGCCCGTCGCCGTCACCTCGCCCGTTTCTATGCGTCCCGAAGGCCGCGACGGTGCGGGCATACGCCCGGGTTGCTCGAGAACACGCGTCCCTGGCGGGAGGGCGGCTGCCTGCTCCGGCGTCGTAACGGTTGGTGCAAGGTCGCGGTGCCGGTAGGTGTCCAGGTGCCCGGAGAGTGTGCCGTGCAGGCGGAACGTCTCCCATTTCCGGGCCCTGGTGTGCGAGCGTCCACGGCCGGGGATGCGGGTGTAGTCCCACCACCGGCCCACGCGTGGCCGCCCGTGTCGGCGGCCGGAGGAGTCCGGGAACAGGTGCCGACTCACCGACGTCTCGAAAACCTCGTCCGCCTGGTGCATGACCAGCGCTTTGGTGACGTGATGCCCGAGATGCTTCGAATTTTCCATGTGCCGGTAGGCACGCCGTTCCATCCCTTCCCGGGACAGGCCCAGTTCAAGACGCCACGCTTTCGCATCCGTCTCGCGGCGCACATCGCCGGCCCAGTAAGCCTCGACCGCGTCCCGGGCATCACGCTGCAGCGCACGCTTGACGGACCACATCGCCGAGTACAGCTGCTTCGTTCGGTGCCGAGTACCGTGGTCGTGAACGTCCAGCGGTAGGCGGATCACCGCAAGTTCGGTGTCCTCACCACGCGTCCACCGTTTCCCTTTGTTCTTGCCACGGAACCGGCGAGCAGGAACATCGGAGGCAGGCACGGCCTCAAGCAGCTCAGGGCGCACTGATGCCCCACCTCCTTTATCCGATCACGACCCTGACACCTGTCCGCAGCTTGGTGAGCGCGGCAACCAACGCCAAAGATAAATACCGCCACTGACAACGCCTCGCACTGCAGCAGAACTTCGCGGCCCCACGCTCCACTCATGCGTCTACGTCTTGCCCACTGCACAACCACCGAACTTCGAGCGTGGACGGCCCTTACCGGCCCGCAGATGCACCATCTGGTCCGGCAGCTGTGGGAAATCGCACCGGGACACTGGCCGTGGACGGCCCTGGCCACTGCCGTTCGCCGGCCGGGTCCTCCTCATCGTCCTTGCCTACCGGACCAACCTCACCATGCAGCAACTCGGGACCCTGTTCGCGTCTCCCACGCTGCCGCACACCGGGTCGTCGCACGCCTTGCCCAGCCGCTCGCCGAACTCCTCGGACCACCACCCACTGACCGGCGCGAGCTGTGGATCGTCGACGGCACGTTGATCCCGGTCCACGACCAGAAACGCACCGCAAAGTCGAAAAATTACCGGCGTAGCGTCAACGTGCAGATCGTCTGCCGCGCCCGCGCCCGCCGAGTGGTAGCTGTCGCCGAAGCATGGCCGGGCAACCGAAACGACGTAGTTGTCTTCCGGGAAACCCTCGGCAGAACACTGCCCGACCATCCCCGCCTGTCCGGCGACGGCGGCTACCGCGGCAGCGACCGCATCCGAACGCCACGCCGCGGAACAGACGGCCGCATCGTCAAAGATTGGAACTACCGCCGGTTCCGTAAACGGCGGGCCGCCGCAGAACACACCATCGCCCGACTCAAAGACCACCAGATTCTCCGCCAATGCCGACGCCGCGGCGACGCAATCAACCATGCAGTGGCAGGCGTCGCAGCACTCCACAACCTCAAGCTCGACATCCGGTAAACGAAGCATCCACCACGGTGCGGTGCGTCCCGGCCTGCATTACGTAATAGCTCTTAGGGCGACTCCGGGGGCCGGTCGGCTGCTCGCCAAGACGCGCTCCGCTTGTTGCCACGGTGGACAACTCGCGTGCGGCGCCGCGTCGTTCGTCAGCCGCCGCACGGCTGGTGGTAGGCGTGGATTCCGCCCCTCGCCCCGTCCCAGCGCTTCCTGCCGGTTCGGTGAGGCGGCAGGGGAGGTCATCCGTCCTGTGTCTCCCTGTGGGAGGGGCTAGGGCGCGCACCAGGCGTTCGGCCGTCTCCCGCAGTTCCTCCGCGTTCTGAGGCCGCACCAGGTCCGAACTGACCTCCACCGCCGAGCCGTCCGGCCGGGTGATCTTCACAGCCATCCTGCCCGTCCGCCGCTTCAGCCACGTCACGGCGACCGTCGCGAACACCGTGAAGGCCCCGCCATTCCCGAGGGCGACCGTCAGGGCGTCCATCCCGGTGCCCAGCGTGCCCTCCTCGGGTGCCCCGGCAGCTACTCGTGTAGCCAACGCGGCTCGTCCGCGGAATGCTCGCGCGCAACTTCCATCCGTAAGTCCACGCGGACATGGTGGCAACGATCCTGCTGCGCGGGCAGGGAGCCGTCCGTTCCTCCGCACAACCGCCGCGAGGGCACCCTCAGCCGTTCTCCTCCCGCAGAATCTCCGCGCTTTCCGTCGCCACCTGCTGCAGGAGCTGGCCGAGGTGGCGGATGTCGGGGCGCCGGGACGTGCCGCTCCGGCTGACCGTGTAGACGGTGCGGGTCACCGGGTGCAGAAGGGGGTGCAGACTGATCGGTCCCGGTATCGCGTCCGGGAGGGTCATCCGGGGCAGGAGGGCGGCTCCCGCCCCGGCGGCGACCAGCGCCGTCAGTACGGAGAAGTCGCTGCTGCGGGCCCGGACGGCCGGAACGAATCCGGCGGCACCGCAGGCACGCTGGATCATCTCGTAACAGGACGTCTCCGGGCCCGGCGTGAGCCAGGGGCTGCCGGAAAGGCGCCCCAGGTCCACGGTCTCGCCCGGGCCGATTCCCAGGCGGGTGGCGTGATCGGGGTGGAGCGCGAGGAGGACGGGTTCCTCGAGGAGCTTGGTCTGCTCGCATCCGGGGGGTACGTCCCGCGGCAGAACGGTGTAGGCGTGGACGACGGCCAGATCGACGTCCCGGCGGCGCAACGACTCCAAGGCCGCGTCGGGCTCCTGCTCGACGAGTTCCAGCATCAACGAGACCTCGGTTGCCTGGCCCGCGCCGAGGACGCGATTCCACACCGGAGCGATCAATGTCCGGGCGGCGGAGGCGAAGGCGGCGATGCGGACGATGCCGCGACCGCCGCCCCGGATGGCCTCCAGATCGGACTCGGCGGCAGCCAGATCACTGAGCACGATCTCGGCGTGGGACACCAGCAGCTCACCGACAGGGGTCAGACGCAGGGTGCGCCCCTGCTTCTCCACGACGGGCAGCCCCACTTCCCGTTCCAGTGCGGCGAGTTGCTGGGAGACGGCGGGGGCCGTCAGATGCAGCGCCTGCGCCGCCGCCGCGACCGTGCCGTAGGTGGCCAGGTACTGCAGGATCCGGAGCCGCCTCACGTCGAGCATGAAGACTTCCTTACGCATCGTCCCTGGATTATCAAGCCTAGTTGTCCGCTGGTCGCGCCCATTGATTCAGTGTTCCTTTATGTTTAGCTGAGAACAACTAACTGGACCTTTTGCTTTGCCTCGGTGCACCGTAAGAGATGTGAACGCACGCACAGGCTCCCGCAACTTCCTCGCCCTGGCAGGCGTCGTAGTGCTCTGGGCCTCGGCATTTCCGGCCATCCGCGTCGGGGTCGACGGCCTGGGTGTGGCGGCGCTGTCCTTCCTGCGGCTGGCGGTCGGCGCCGTCGCCCTGGCCGTGGTCGCACCGTTCCTTGGGGTCCGGCGCCCCCGGCCCCGCGACCTGCCGTTGATCGCGCTCGCCGGCGCGACCGGCATGACCGCCTATCAGGTCCTGCTCAACTGGGGTGAGGTGCATGTCGCGGCGGGCACCGCGAGCATGCTGATCGCCATTGCCCCCGTCTTCAGCGTTCTGCTCGGCAGGGCGTTCCTGTCCGAGCCGGTGACGCGCCAGGTCATGGCAGGCAGTACCGTCGCCGTCGGCGGTTCCGTGATCGTCGCGCTCGCTGGCCGATCCACGGGGTTCTCGACCGGCGCGCTCGTGGTGCTCGCGGCCGCTGTCGTGCAGGGTGTCTACCACTTCGTCTCCAAGCCTCTCCTGCGCCACTACAGCGGGCTGGAGGTCGCGACGTACGCGATGGTGGCGGGGACCGTTCTCGCGCTGCCGTTGCTCCCGGCGACTGTGCGCGCCGTATCCGGTGCCCCGGAGGGGTCGCTGGTGTCGGTGGCGTATCTCGGTCTGCTGCCCTCCGCCGTGGGGTTCGTCCTCTGGGGCCATGCCGTGGCCCGGCTGCCGCTCGCCGTCTCCACGGCCGCCCTGTACCTGGTGCCGCCGGTCGCCCTCGTCGTCTCGTTCGTGTGGCTGTCCGAGGTTCCCCGACTGCTCGAGGCGGCGGGTGGAGTCGTGATCATCGGCGGTGTGGTGCTGATCAACCGCCGCTCCGCCGCGACCACGCGTGAGGGGCGTGCCCGGGTCACCGCGGAGCACCGGGCGGATCCCGCCACGCGGCCCGCCGCCCCGCTGCCCCGGCCTCTCGGTTCCAGCCCCTCGGTCGCGCAGCCGGTCCCGGTCACCGGCACCACCCAGGGTTCGACGGGTCCGGTCGGCCACGCCACCCACGATGCCGCGGCGCCCGTCGGGCTCCGTACACCTCGCTCCACGACGGCCTGCGACTGAGCGCAGGTGCCACCCGCCCAAGGAAAGCGATCACGAGGGGGAGAGGAGCAGGGCGATCGCGGTGGTCGGGCAGAGTCTGGCGGGCTGAGGTGAGCCCGCGGGCCGGAGCCCCGGGACCGTTGCGGGCCGGCCCGGCCTCGGGCGGTGCGGCGGCCACTTCGCCGACGCAGTCCCGCGGTTCGCCCTGCCCGGGTACCTTCCGCACCAGAGGTCCGGCAGCGGCCAGGACGAGTCCCGACCCACGAGGAGTTCGTGTGACCATCCCCTCCGGCATCCTGTCCGTCGAGGACGGAGTCGCCGACACCGTCCGCGAGATCGCTCAGCAGCCCGCCTTGTGGCGGGAGGTCGACCGGCTCGTCGCCGCCTCCCGGGAGTCGCTGGACGCATTCCTGCGACCGCTCACGGCCCGACACGACCTGCGCGTGGTGCTCACCGGCGCCGGCACCTCCGCATTCGCCGGCCAGGTTCTGCAGGCGGCAGTGGCCCGGCGTCTGGGACGGCGCGTCGACGCGGTCCCCACCACGGACCTCGTCGCCGACCCCCGCGGCTGCCTCGCCGAGGACCTGCCCACCCTGCTGGTCTCCTTCGCCAGGTCGGGTGACAGCCCGGAGAGCGTGGCCGCCACCTCCCTGGCCGAGCAGGTGCTCTCCGAGGTGCACCATCTGGTGATCACTTGCAACCCGCAGGGGCAGTTGGCGAGGGAGCACACGGACCGCCCCGCGTCGCATGTGCTGCTGATGCCCGCCGCGGCCGATGACCGGGGCTTCGCCATGACGTCGAGCTTCACGTGCATGACACTCGCGGCACTGCTCGCCCTGGGCGGCGGCGCCTACTACGGGACAGCCGGGCGCCTGGCCCGCGCGGCCGAGTGGATCACCGAGGACGGCGGCCTCGACGCTGCCGTCAGTGCCCTGGTGGACCGCGCCCCCGAGCGCATCGTCTTCCTGGGCAGCGGGGCGCTCAAGGGCCTCGCCGGGGAGTCGGCGCTGAAGGTGCTCGAACTCACCGGCGGAACGATCGTGGCGGGCTCGGAATCGTCCCTGGGGTTCCGGCACGGGCCGAAGGCGGTGCTCAACGAACGCACGGTCGTGGTCGTGTACGTGTCCAACGATCCGTACACCCGGCTGTACGACCTGGACATCGTCGCGGAACTGCGCGGGAACCTCCCCCCGGGCAGCGTGGTGACGGTCTCCGCGGGCCCCGCGGCGGCCGTGGACCAGAGCGGCGCCGAAGCCTGGCTGCTGCCGGGCCTCGAGGACGTCGAGGACGTGGCCTTGGCCCTGCCCGCCGTGGTGTGCGCCCAGCTCATCGCCCTGCGCGTCTCCGTGGCCCGGGGCATGCGGCCCGACAACCCGTTCCCCTCGGGCGAGGTCAATCGTGTGGTGCGGGGCGTGATCCTGCACCCCCTGCCGTAGGACCGGACGGATCGCCGGCGCGCACCGAGGCGCCGGACGGCGGCCGCACCCCGGTCCACCGCTGCCCCGCCCGGTACGGATGCGGCCCGTTCCGTACCGGCCCCACCACGACGAGGGCCGACCACCAGAGCGAGGGGAATGATCCATGTCCTTGGTTTCCACGCGCGACCTGGTCGCGAAGGCCGCCGCCGGGCACCGGGCCGTCGCGGCGTTCAATGTGGTCACGCTGGAGCACGCCGAAGGGGTCACCGCAGGCGCCGAGGCGGCCGGAATCCCGGTGATCCTGCAGATCAGCGAGAACGCCGTGCGGTTCCACGCCGGGCGGCTGGACCCGATCGCCCGGGCCGCGGCCGAGGCCGGCCGCGACTGTGCCGTCGATGTCGCTCTGCATCTGGACCATGTGACGGACATGCGGCTGCTGCACGGTGCGGCCGACGCGGGGTTCTCCTCCGTGATGTTCGACGCCGGGGCACAGCCGTACGCCGAGAATGTCGAAGTGACCCGCGCCGCGGCGCAGTGGGCGCACGGTGCGGGGCTGTGGCTGGAGGCCGAACTCGGCTACGTGGGCGGCAAACCCGGCGCCCCCGCGAGCGCCCACGCAGCCGGGGTGCGCACTGACCCCGGGGAAGCGGCGCGCTATGTCGCGGAGACCGGTGTGGACGCCCTGGCCGTCGCCGTCGGCAGCAGCCACGCGATGACCGAGCGCTCGGCGTCGCTGGACCACGCACTGATCGAGCGACTCCGGGAGGCCGTACCCGTACCGCTGGTGCTGCACGGCTCGTCGGGCGTCGGCGACGACGAACTGCGGCGCGCCGTCCGGGCGGGCATCGCGAAGGTCAACATAGGCACCGCACTCGGCATCGCCTTCACCCGCGCGGTTCGCGACGCGCTCGCGGCCCAGCCCGATCTGACCGACCCCCGCCCGTATCTGGCCCGCGGCCGGGAGGCGATCGCGGAGGCGGTACGGCTTCTGCTCGCGGTGGTGAGCGGCTGAGTCGGGATCACAGGGGGCGTGACGGGGACCGGCGGGATCAGCGGTCCGCCCACGCCTCCACCGCGGTCGTCACCGGTGTCCCCGTACGCGCCGACTCCTCGACCGCCAGCGCCAGCAGATGGTCCTGACAGCCGTCGGCCAGCGGATACGGTTCCGGCCCTGTGTCCCGCACCCATGCGCCGGTACGGCACAGCAGGTCCACCACGGCGAGGTCGTCCTCGGACAGGCTCGCCCCGACGTGGTCGTTGCGCCACACCACCCGTCCGTCGAAGGAGATGTGGTGCACCTCCGCCCCCTCCAGATTGAGGTCGGTTCCGGTGCGGCGCCGCACCAACGGGGACTCCACGGGCGTACGCGGATCGGCCATCCGCACCACGGTGTCGTCCACGATCTCGCCGAGCGAGCCGCGCACCACCATCCGGCGGGCGCGCAGCGGATTCCACCACTGGTTGTCCGTGAAGTCGTACAGGGCCGTACGGGCCCCGCCGAAGTCCAGGAGGGCGAGGGTGGTGACGGCGTCCTTGGGGGTGAGGTCGTCGGACCAGCCGCCGGGGGACAGCGGGTCGGCGAGCGGGGCGGTGAAGGCGCGGGCCGTGACCGTCGCGGGCCCGAAGCCGACGCCCAGTGTGTGCCGGATGAGCGACATCGCGTGATACATGTGCGTCGAGGACACCTGCACCGAGGTGGCCTCGCCGATCACGCCCTCCCGGACGAGCGCGATCCGAGCGGCGTGGCCGGGCATCAGCGTGTACTGCTCCGCGACCTGGACGAGTCCGCTGCCGTCGGCGCGCGTCGCGCCGCCCACGGCGGCCCACAGCTCCCGCAGCCCGCGTGCATCGGGGGCCGGCGGTGTTTCCGCGAGAACCGGGATCCCGCGGTCGACGAGGTCCCGTACGGCCTGGGGCGTGACCTCCCAGGGCACCGAGACGATCACGAACTCCGGAGCGGTGCCGCACAGTTCGTCGACGGTCAGGAAGGCGGGCACCCCCCACTCCTCCCGCACCTGGGCGGCGCGTGCTGCCGAGCGCGTCACCACGCCGGCCACCGTCAGCCGCCCGGGCAGAGCCCTCGCCAGCCGGGCGAAGAACCCGGCCCGCCAGCCACTGCCCACGATGCCGAAACGTACGGGTGCTGCGTCCACGTCTGCGCTCCTCCCGCATCTGGGCCGCGAGTCTAGCCCGGCGGCCCGGCGCGGGGTCCCGTAGGTCGTGCCGCGTTCCTCTTACGAGGAGTCCCCGGGCGGCATGGCCTGTTCGGTCCAGATGGTCTTGCCGGTGGGGGTGTAGCGCGTTCCCCAGTGCGCGGTCATCTGGGCGATGATGAACAGGCCCCGGCCTCCTTCGTCGTCGCTCGCGGCGTGGCGCAGGTTGGGGGTGGTGTGGCCGGTGTCGGAGACCTCGCAGATCAGGTTCCGGTCGCGGATCAGCCGTACCTGGATGGGGCCGCCGACGTAGCGGATGGCGTTGGTGACGAGTTCGCTGACGATGAGTTCGGTGGTGAAGACCAGGTCGTCGAGGCCCCAGTCGCTGAGTTGCTTGCTGACGCTGGTGCGCAGGGAGGCCACCGCCGCGGGGTCCGCGGCGGTTTCCCACTGGGCCAGCCTGTCGCGGTCGAGCATGCGTGTGCGGGCCAGGAGCAGCGTGGCGTCCTCGTCCACCGGCCCGGGCAGCAGGGTCGCCACCGCCTGGTCGCACAGGTTCTTCAGGGGCCGGGTGTGGTCGGCGAGGACCTGGGCGAGCCGGGCGAGCCCCTCGTCACGGCTTTCGTTCACCTGCAGAAGGCCGCCCGTGAAGAAGGCCAGGAGACTGCCCGGCGGGAGCTGCACCTCGGTGCTCTCGTAGGGCGGACCGACCACTCCCAGCGGCGGTCCGGGCGGCAGCTGCGGATAGTCGACGACGCGCGCGTGCGGGGCGACGACGGCCAGCAGCGACTCTCCCGCCCGCGCCAGACTGCACTGCCCCGAGACGGGGTCGTAGACCGCGTACACGCATCTCACTCCGAGGGCCTCGTCCGCGTGCGCTCTCGAGTGGCCGGAGGCGTGGCCTGCCTCCCCCTCGTGCTGGGTCTGCTCGACCAGGTCGTCCAGACGGGACAGGAGCTCGTCCGGGGCCAGGTCCAGCCGGGCCAGGACCCGTACGCCCGTGCGCAGCCGGCCCATGGTGGCGGCGGCGCGCAGTCCATGGCCGAGCACGTCCCCGACGACCAGGCCGACCCGGGTACCCGACAGTGGGATGACGTCGAACCAGTCCCCGCCCACCCCGGACCCGCTGTCGGCCGGGAGGTAGCGGCTCGCGGACTCGAGCCCGGTCAGCGGCGGCAGCCGGCGCGGAAGCAGGCTCCGCTGGAGTTTGAGGGCCGCGGTGTGCCCACGGGTGATCACCAGCATCAGCACGAAGCCGATCAGCAGGGAGCCCAGACCCACGATTATCACGCTGCTCGTCGGCCCGATCAGCGGCAGGTCGACGATGGTCGCGCCGTACCGGGGGACCGCGTAGACGTCGAAGGTGCCGTAGAGGAACAGGGAGAGCATCCCGAGCCCGCCAAGTCCTGGCAGCACGCCCTTGAACACCAGGTCCTTGGTGCTGTGGGTGAGGACCTTGCGGTGGTACCAGACACAGGCGAAGCCGGTCAGCCCGTAGTAGAACGTGACCGCGAGGCCGACCGAGTTGACCGACGTGAACAGGATGTTCCGGCTGAACAGGCTCAGCAGGATCAGCACGACGATCGAGAGCGCCCCCATGCCGATGGTCGACCAGGTCGGGGTGAGGAACCTGCGGTGGACCCGGGCGAACTGGGCGGGTACGGCCTTGTGCACCGCCATGGAGAAGACGGTCCGGGCCAGGGGCAGGATGGTGGTCTGCGTGGAAGCCAACGCGGAGGTCAGCACCATCAGGATCAGCAGCCTGGACAGGAACAGCCCCGTGGCGCCGCTGCCGAAGACGGCGCTGCCCAGGACGGAGAGCACATCGCCGACGTTGCCGGGGTTGCCCAGCCCGATGCCCGAACCGTTCACACCGGCGAAGGCCTGCGCCGAGGTGGCCACCAGGCCGTAGGTGACCAGGAGAAACACGGTCGACAGCACCGCGGCGCGCCCCGGGATGCGCGTGCTGTCGGCCGTTTCCTCGTTGACCGACACGGCGGTGTCCCAGCCCCAGTAGACGAAGACCGCGGTGAGGATCCCGGAGGCCAGCGCCCCGACGGAGGGGAGCTCGAAGGGGTTGAACCAGGAAGCGGACACATGCGTCGCCGTCGCGGGCGGGTCGGTGTAGACCCTGACCAGTGCCGTGAGGGCCAGCAGGAAGAGCACCGCGACCTCGGTGCACAGCAGCCAGCGCTGTACGGCGGCCGAGAGTTCGATGCCGATGTAGCAGATCGTGGTCATCACGGTGATCCAGCCGATGCCGGCCACGGTGGTCCACATCCGGTCCGCGGCAAGACCGTCGAAGCCCAGCAGCCGGAAGCTGTAGATACCGGCGATCTCGGCGACGTTCGTCAGGACGAGGATGTCGGCGACGATGATGCCCCAGCCGCCCATCCAGCCGGTGCGCGGTCCGAAGGCTCGGGTCGCCCAGGTGAAGGTGGTCCCGCAGTCGGCGTTGCTCGCGTTGAGCTCCCGGTAGGCGTACGCGATCAGCAGCATCGGGATGAAGGCCAGCATGGTGACGATCGGAGCCTGCAGTCCGACCGCGACCACGATGAGACCCAGTGTGGCGGCGAGGCTGTACGCCGGGGCGGTGGAGGCCAGGCCGATGACGACCGAGGAGAACATCCCCAGGGCGCCGCTCTTGAGCCCCTTGCAGCCGGATCCCGAGCCCGGAGCGGGACGGCCGGAGGAGACGGTACTGCCGAAGAGCCTCACGCCTGATTCCAACTCCGGCCCGCGCCCGTCCGCAACAGCACGGGAAGGCCGGGGAGCCGGCCGCCACCCGACTCCGCGGTGGGCGGCGAACCCTGTGCGCGCGGATTGGGCGTGGCATCCCGGACTCCGGGCAAAGCGAAGGCAGCCCATCCCCGTGCCCGCCCCAGCGGCCCGGGCCCGGCAGGTGCGACCATGCGTTCGGGCATGCGCGGTCCCTCCTACCGTGATTGCTGCCCGCGAACCGGGACGAGTCGGGTGTGCTGGCTTGTCACCCACCCTGCGCCTTGCACCGGAAATCCACAACAAGTGTGCCTTTGTCCTGGTTCGGGCGATCGCGCCCGCTGTCGTTCCGGGCGCGGCGGGCGGACCATACCCAGTAGCAGGCAATGCGGCGCCGCCGGAACGAGCGCCCGCGTTCATGGGGAAAGGGTGATGGTCATGCTCTGGGCATCATGGACGACGACGGGGGTGTTCGCCGGACGGGGAGGCGCCCGTACCGACGAGGCAGGGATCATGACCGGTGACCTGACCGTGCACACCACCTGGGACGGCAGCCAGGTCGATGTGGCGGTGCAGTACAGCGGTGGCTCGCAGTGGTTCACCCTCGCCGGAAGTCCGGTGCCCTGCCTTTCCGAGGAGGCCAGCCGGCATCTGCACCAGGAGGTGGTGGAGGCCGTGCGGGCCGGCGGTGGCGCCACCGTTCCGCAGGAGCACGGTCAGGAGCGGCGGCCCTGAGCGCCGACGGCCGCCGGGCCGGCTTCGGTGCGGCCACGGCAGGTGTGTGATGCCGCGGGAGGGTCCCCCGTGGCGCGCCGGTCACCGCAGTGTTCCGCACACCGCGGATCTGCGGGTCGAGGCCTGGGGCCCCACCCGTGAGGAGTGCCTGGCGCAGGCGGTCCGCGGTATGTGCGAGTCGTTCGTCGACCTGGCGGGAGCCGTGGCTGTCCGCACCCGGGACGTGGTGGTGCGGGCCGGCACCGACGAGGACCTGCTCGTGGCCCTGCTCGAGGAGGTCGTGTACCGACTCGACACCGACGGCGAGATCCCGCTGGACGTGGAACTGACCCCGCTCGGCGACGGTCTGCGCGCCGGCCTGCGCATGGCCGACGCCGAGTCGCTCCCGGTGACGGGCGCGGTCCCGAAGGCCGTCACGCTGCACGAGCTGGACATCGCGGGTGGGCCGCGGGGCTGGACGTGTTCGGTGACGCTCGACGTCTGAGCGGCCCGTGCCCCGGACCGGACCATGTCCCCTCCGCCGGCCCGGAATCCCGCGCAAGCCCGCCCCGACCTGCCTTGCCTGCCCGCGGTCCCGTGGCGCGGCTGCCGACCGGTTTCCCCCGCCATACCATGGACGTCAGAGGACAGGGACGAAGAGAAGCAGCCGCGCGCGGCCCCTCCGCTCCCGCGGCAGGGCCCGCCGGCCGTCACCGGCAGGCGCTCCGCCTGCCCGTCGACTTCTCCTCACCTGGTCGTCGCGGTGTCGCACACCGCCCGCGCCAAGGCGCCGCATTCCATGACATTCCGTGAAGCGCAGGACGCCACCGGCAGACCGGAAGGGAAGATTCATGTCCGTCACCCACCCACCCGACTTCGAGCGCACGATCCATACGGCGAACATCTGGCTCAAATCGGTGTGCGAGGCGCTGGGGACCGAGGACCGCCACCTCGCCCACCGGGTGCTGCGCACCTGGATGCACACACTCCGGGACCGGCTCACCGTGGATGTGGCCGCCCACTTCGCCGCCCAGCTCCCCGAGTTGATGCGAGGGGCCTACTACGACGGCTGGGACCCCAGCATCGTGCCCATCAAGTACGACCGTGAGGGCTATCTGAACCGCTTCTCGCACGAGGCCAAGGTCAGCGCCGAGGAAGTCCCCCGGATCGCCGCCGCGGTCACCGTGGCCGTACGCGACCACGTATCGCCGGGAACCCTGGAGTCGGCGCTGGAGCAGATGCCGCACGACATCCGGGATCTCCTCCTCCAGCCGGCCTCCTGACGGCGCCGGGACCGGGGCGCGGGCAGGCGTTGCCCGGTGCCGGGGCGGCCCCTTCTTCGGACGGTGATCCGGAATGGACATCACGCTGGTGCCCGAGGGCCCGTTCCGGTTCCGCATGGACCGGTGCGACCCGATGCGGGTGCCCGGAGTGGTCTTCGCGACGCGGGAGCTGCTGCCGCAGGCCGCCGGGGACAAGGCGCTGGAGCAGGTGGCGAACGTGGCCACACTGCCCGGCATCGTGCGGGCCTCGTTCGCCATGCCCGATGTGCACTGGGGTTACGGCTTCCCGATCGGCGGCGTGGCCGCCACGGACATCGACGCCGGCGGGGTCGTCTCGCCCGGCGGCGTGGGATTCGACATCTCCTGCGGTGTCCGGCTGCTCGCCGCCGACATCGACCGTGAGCCCCTGGCGCCGAGGATGCGCAGCCTGATGGACATCCTCGGCGACACGGTGCCGCGCGGCACGGGACGCGGCGGGCTGTGGAAGCTGTCGGGCCGGGCGCAGATGGAGAAGCTCCTGGTCGCCGGGGCCGGATACGCGGTCGAACAGGGCCACGGGGTGCCGCGCGACCTGGATCGCTGCGAGGACCGAGGAGCGCTCACCGGAGCCGATCCGTCGCAGGTGGGGCAGCGGGCCGTGGACCGGGGACTCCAACAGGTGGGGAGTCTGGGCTCGGGCAACCACTTCCTGGAGGTCCAGGCGGTGGACCGGGTGTACGACGTCCCGACCGCGGACGCCTTCGGGCTGCACGACGGCCAGGTCTGCGTCATGATCCACTGCGGCTCGCGCGGTCTCGGCCACCAGGTGTGCAGCGACCACGTCCGCGTCATGGACCAGTCCCTGCGCGCGTTCGGCCTCAGTCTCCCGGACCGGCAGCTGGCCTGCGCACCCGTCGTCTCGGCACCGGGCCGCGCCTATCTGGGGGCGATGGCGGCCGCAGCCAACTACGGCAGGGCCAACAGGCAGTTGCTGACCCAGGCCGCGCGCCGGGCCTTCGCCACCGTCGCGCAGGCGGGGCTCGACCTCGTCTACGACGTCTCCCACAACACCGCCAAGCTCGAGACCCACGACGTGGACGGCGTACCCCGCCGGCTGTGCGTCCACCGCAAGGGCGCCACCCTCGCCCTTCCGCCCGGTCACCCCGATCTGCCCGAGGACCTCGCCGCCTTCGGGCACCCTGTGCTCGTTCCCGGCACGATGGGCACGGCCTCCTACGTCCTGGTCGGCGCCGCCGACAACGACGCGTTCGCGTCCGCCGCCCACGGCGCCGGGCGGGTGTGGAGCCGCCACCAGGCGCTGCGCCGGGTTCGCGGCGAGGAGCTGCGCGACGAACTGGAGGCACAGGGCGTCTCCGTCAGGCCGTCCTCGTGGCGCGGGCTCGCCGAAGAGGCTCCCGACGCGTACAAGGACGTCGACGCGGTCGTCCGTGCCGCGGAAGGGGCAGGCCTGGCGCGGCGGGTCGCCCGCCTGGTGCCGCTCGGTGTCGTCAAGGGATAGCGCCCGCTCTCCGGGTCCGCGACGCAGGCCCGGCTCCCCGGAAGCCGGCCGCTCCTCAGGCGGGGGGCGGTCCGCCGATCGCCGGCCCCGTCTTCAGGCCGGCCCCGCACAGCGGTACCGCCGCACTGCGGTCGCCCAGCACCCCCTCCCGCACCGCCGCCCAGCACACCACCCCTGTCGACTCCACATAGAGTCCCCGGGTGGCAAGGTCCGCCTGGGCGTGCCGGATCTGATCCTCGGTCACGGTGAGGAACCGTCCGCCCGAGTCGCGGACCGCGCGCAGGATCTGCCGGGCCCGCGGCGGCCGGGGGATCGCGATGCCCTCGGCGAACGTGGGAGCCGTGGGTGTGGCGTCCGTCAGGTCGTCGGCACCCTCCTCCCACGCGTGCGCCAGCGGCGCGACCGCGGCCGCCTGTACGGCGTACAGCGCAGGCCGGCGCCCGATCAGGCCCGCCCCGTACAGCTCGGCGACGGCCAGGGCCGCGCCCAGCAGCAGGGTGCCGTTGCCGACGGGCAGGACGAGTACGTCCGGGAGCCGTCCGTCGAGGTCCTCCCACAGTTCGTGGACGTAGGTCTTGGTGCCGTGAAGGAAGTACGGATTGAAGACGTGCGACGCGTAGAACGTCTCCGGTTCGTCCGCCGCCTCGCGTGCCGCCTGCGCCGCGGCCTCACGGTCGCCGTCGACCACATGCACCCGCGCCCCGTGCGCCCCGATCTGCTCCAGCTTCTTGGGTGAGGTGGCCGCGGGGACGTACACCGTGCAGGGCAGTGCGGCCCGGGCACAGTACGCGGCGATCGACGTGCCCGCGTTGCCGCTGCTGTCCGCGACCACCCGCCCCGGCCGCAGCCGCAGGGCCAGCTCGGCCAGCAGCACCGCGCCCCGGTCCTTGAAGGACAGCGTCGGCATGAGGAAGTCGAGCTTGGCGGAGACCCCGTCCGTCAGCTCCACCAGCGGAGTACGGCCCTCTCCCAGGCTGATCGAGGGGGTGGACAGCGGCAGCGTCTCCGCGTACCGCCACAGCGAGTTCACCCGTCCGCCGAGGGATTTGAGCGGAGCGGGGGTCGGCGCGAAGTCCAGGTCGAGCGGACCGCGACAGACGGGGCAGCACCAGGCGAGCGACTCTGCGGCGACGCGCGTGCCGTCCACCGGGCAGTAACGGTCCGGCAAAGGTGTCATACCTGCAGGGTAGGTGCCCTTCCGGTCGGCATCCGCCGTGACCCGTGCATGACGCCCGTGTGGCGCTGCGCCCTCGAGCCCTCAGCCCTCGGGTGCCGCACGACCGCGCTCGTGCGGCGCACACCGTGCGTTCCGCCGCGGCCTCCTCCGCCCCTACGATGCGCGTCGTACATCAGTTCTGCGCACTCCGGACGAGGAGCACGGTCCCGTGTCCATACCCCCGCCCCGTGAGCCCCAGCAGCCCGGGGGCCCCTACCCGCAGGGTCCCCATCAGCAGCCGTACGGGGGCGGGCTCCCGTATCAGCCCTGGGGGCAGGGCTACAGCCCGTACAACCGTCCGGCGCCGATCAACGCGCTCGCGGTCACGGCGCTCGTGCTCGGCATCCTGTGCTGCCTGCCCGGCGTCGGGCTGCTTCTCGGGCTGATCGCGCTGTCGCAGATCAAGCGGCGCGGTGAGCGCGGCCGGGGGCTCGCGATCGGCGGCATCGTGATGTCCTCGATCGGGCTCGTCCTCGTCGTCCTCGCCTTCGCGACGGGCGGGGTGCACGACTTCTGGGACGGCTTCAAGGACGGGGTGCGCAACGCGCCCGGCAACGGTGTGACCTTCTCCGTGAAGAAGGGCGAGTGCTTCGACGCGCCGGGCGGTTCCCTGGAGGGCGAGGCCTACGACGTCGACAAGGTGCCCTGCTCCGGTGAGCACCAGGCCGAGGTCTTCGCGAACTTCATGCTGCCGGAGAGTGGTTACCCCGGCGACTCCGCGGTCGGCAGGAAGGCCGACTCCCGGTGCTACGCGCTCCAGGACACGTACGCCATGGACGTCTGGGCGATCCCGGACGACGTCGACGTGTACTACTTCACGCCCACCCGTGAGAGCTGGGCCTTCGGCGACCGCGAGGTCACCTGCATGTTCGGCAACACCGACGAGCACGCCACCCTCACCGGCAGCCTGCGCCGCGACGCCTCCACCCTCACTGGCGACCAGATGGCCTATCTGCGTGCCGACCGCGTCCTGTACGCGGCTCTGGACACCGCTCCCGACGCCGAGTATGTCGAGGACGACCTGCCGGGCCACAAGCAGTGGGCGGCCCGGGTGGCCGCGGCGCTGTCCGACCAGACCGGTCGGCTGCGCGCCCGCACCTGGCAGGACGGTGCGGTGCGGCCCGTCGCCGGCCAGGCCGACGCCCTGGATCGGGCCCGTGAGGAATGGCGGAAGGCCGCGGCGGCGTCCGACGCCGACACCTTCTACGTCCACTACGACCGGGGCAGCGCACTGATCGAGGGCCGGGCGGCAGTGACCGCCCGCAAGGCTCTGGGCCTCGCCGTGACTCCGCCGTCGCACGGCGCGGACGGTGGCGGCAGCGGGGGCGGAGGCACGGACAGCGGAAAGCAGGTGTGACGGCGGCCAGAGCGGGGAGAAAGTGCCTGCGTAGCGTCCTCGGCCGAGCCGGGTAATCACATCGGGTGATTCTCTGGCCCGCGCTTGCATAGAACAACCCACGGTTGCCAGGCTGTTGCTGTCTGTACAAACTGATGGGAGCGGCCAGTGACTTTCGGTGAGCAGCCGGCGTATCTGCGTGTCGCGGGTGATCTCCGCAAGAAGATCGTCGATGGTCTGCTCCCACCCCACACCCGCCTGCCCTCGCAGGCCCGGATCCGCGAGGAGTACGGGGTCTCGGACACGGTCGCCCTCGAGGCGCGCAAGGTACTGATGGCCGAAGGTCTGGTGGAGGGTCGCTCCGGTTCGGGCACCTATGTCAGGGAGCGGCCGGTGCCGCGCCGCGTGGCGCGGTCCGGGTTCCGGCCGCAGAGCGGTGCCACCCCGTTCCGCCAGGAGCAGGCGGAGGCCTCCGCGCGCGGCACCTGGGACTCGCGCAGCGAGCAGACGGAGGCGAGCGACGTCATCGCGGAGCGGCTCGCCATTGCGCCGGGCGACCGCGTGATGTGCACAAAGTACGTGTTCCGGGACGGGGGTGACGCGATGATGCTCTCCACCTCGTGGGAGCCGCTCACCCTGACGGGCCGCACCCCCGTCATGCTCCCCGAGGAAGGACCGCTCGGGGGCATGGGTGTCGTCGAGCGCATGGCGGCCATCGACGTGATCGTGGACAACGTCATCGAGGAGGTCGGCGCCCGCCCCGGCCTCGCGGAGGAGCTGCTCGCCCTGGGCGGAGTCCCCGGGCACGTCGTGGTGGTCATCCAGCGCACCTACTACGCGTCGGGCCGCCCGGTGGAAACGGCGGACGTGGTGGTGCCGGCGGACCGCTACCGGGTGGCGTACCACCTGCCGGTGAAGTAGCGGGACGGCGCCCGCCCGCTCTCCCTCTGGACTCCTGTCCGCCGCGGCGCATCCGCCGGGCCCTCAGCTTCCCCTTCCCTGCGCCGAGTCGGTCCGCGCCGCCCCTCAACGGGCGTGGCCTGGGCAGCGGTTGCAATCCAGTCTCTCTCCGGCGCTTTACCTGGAGCCCGCACGCCGTTTCGGGCGTACCGGGGGCGTGCTGGGCGGCGCATTCGGCGGCGCGCGCCCCATCCGACATGGCTGGTTGCGTACCTCTTTGTGAAAAGCCGTGTTCGCTGCGTAAAGGTAAGGCGTAGGCTCGGGCATATGCGCAGTGCGGTTTCCTTGGTGGGCGGGGCACGGCGAGAGCCGGGGACGGGAAGTGGAGGGGCGCGATGAACGACGGCACGGTCACTCTCCCCTGGCTCGTCATACGGCAGGACGACAACGGCAACCGCTACCGCGTGGGCAGGTACGCGACCCGGGCCGAGGCGCAGAAGATCGTGGACAGCCTCGACGCCCGCGGGCACAAGCAGCTCTACTGGGTCGAGCGCATCGGGCAGAAGGGGGGCAAGTGAGGGCGCCGGCCGCAGATGTGTGATCGGTCGCGCGCTCCCGTAGGCTCCGGCGCATGACGCAACCCCTCGTGGTGGTGGGAGCCGCCCTGGTCGACGGCGGCCGCCTTCTCGCCGCCCGCCGCAGCGCGCCCGCCGAGCTCGCCGGACGCTGGGAGCTGCCCGGTGGCAAGGTCGAGCCCGGAGAGACCCCCGAGCAGGCCCTGATCCGCGAGCTGCGCGAGGAACTCGGCGTCACGGCGGAGCCCGTCGAGCACGTACCGGGGGAGTGGCCCCTGAAACCGGGATACGTCCTGCGGGTCTGGACCGCCCGCCTTCTGGCCGGTGCGCCGGAGCCCCTGGAGGACCACGACGAGCTGCGCTGGCTGACGCCGGACGAGGTCTGGGACGTGGACTGGCTCGACCAGGACGTGGCGGCGGTCAAGGCGGTGCTGACCGTTTGGAAGCGGTACTGACTCCTTTGGGCTCGGCCGGGGCGCGGCGGCGGCCCTGTGGCCTATGCATGAAGTCGGTAAAGCCTGTGGCGTTGCCGTGAGAGGGCTCCCGCGGCCGGCAGGCCTGAATTCGCGCTTTTGGCCTGCGTGAGGGCGCGATCGGAGCCCCGGAGCCGCCGGATGCGGGGCAGCTATGGGCCTGGGGTCTGGCGGGCCTGTGGTGCTCCAGGGGCCGGCGCCCCATACGCCGTTCGTGCCACAGTGCGCCCCGGTGCGCGGTAAGGCGCTCGTGATATCGGGTATGTGCCAATTAACCCGCCGAAACCGGACAGGGATGGGAATTTGGGCCTGGGAAGTGGTCGGCGTGCTCGACACTCATGGCGAAAGCGCCGAGTGGACTTTTCCCGCTGACCCCGGTGCGGTACGGACCGCTCGCGCCGTAGTCCGGGGGCAGCTGCGCACCTGGGGGCTCGACGTGCTGGGGGACGTGACCGCGTTGCTGGTCAGTGAGCTGGTCACCAATGCGCTGCGGCACGCCAAGGGCCCCATCGGTGTGCGGCTGGCCCGTACCGACGAAGGCGACCCCGCTCTGCTCGTCGAGGTGTCCGACCCACTGCCCGAGCCGCCCCACAAGCGCGCCGCCGGCCATGAGGACGAGGACGGCCGCGGACTTCAGTTGGTCGCGCACTCCTCGCGCCGCTGGGGCACCCGGCCGGCCGACCCCGGCAAGACGGTCTGGTTCGAACTCGCGCTGCCCGGCTGACCGCGAGCCCTCGGGCGGAGCCCTCGGCGGAGCCCCGAGAGAGGGGTGGCGGGCGCCCCGGGGCATGGACCGATGGAATCCGGCCACGGCAGAAGTCCGAAGTCTTTGATTCGAGGGGGCACCACCTGGTTAGAAGACTGGGAGTATTGCCGGGCCGGTCCAAAAACCATCGGGACCGGGCTGTGATCGTGAACACCGTGTTGTGCGGCACCGTAGTGCTGGATACTGCGGGCAGCCGCCCCCGGTGACCGGTGCCGGACGCGGTGAGCTGGAGGGGACGGTTCGCGTGAGCGAGATACCAGCGAGGGCCACGGAGTCCGACGACCCGTCGGGCGGCACCGGGGAGGGGGCCGCGGTCGATTCCGCTTTGGCCGCCGAGAGCCGCGACACGACGAGCGGGGCGATGTGGCAGAGCAGCCCGCCCGGGTCCATCTACGACTACATCAAGGTCGCCTCGTTCTCCATCGGCCCTGACGGGCTCGTCGAGCAGTGGAGCCTGCGGGCCGAGCACCTCTTCGGCATCCCCGCCGAGCGAGTCGTCGGCATGGACCCCATCGAGGCGTTCATCAGCCCTCCGTTGCGCGAGCGCGGCCAGCGCAAGATGGCGGAGATCCTCGACGGCCGCGAGTGGACCGGGGTCGTCCCCTTCCGGATGCCCGGCGGCCAGGGGACCGAGGGGCTCGCCGAGGTCTATGTGATGCCCACCACGACGCAGGAAGGCGAGCGCGGCGCCGTGTGCATCATCGTCGACGTCCGCACCCTCCGCAGCATCGAGACGGACCTCGCCGCCTCGCAGGCGATTTTCGGTCAATCTCCTTTCGGTTTCGTGTTCATCGACTCCGACCTGCGGGTACGCCGCGCCAACGAGCGGTTCGCGTCCACGTTCGGCGGCACTCCGAACGACCACCGCGGCCACTCGGTCCACGACTATCTGCAGTCGCCCGAGGCCGAACGCGTCTTCGCGACGCTGCAGCGCGTCCTGGAGACCGGCGAGTCGATCACCGACATGCACATCACGGGCTTCATCCCGGGCTCCGACGAGCGCAAGCACTGGTCCGTCAACCTCTACCGCGTGCACAGCGGCAGCGGCCGTCCTATCGGCATCGCCTGGCTCGGAACCGACATCACCTCCCGCCGTGCCGCGGCCCGCGAGGCCGCCGCCGCCCGCCGCAACCTCGCCCTGCTGAACGAGGCGGGCGCCCGCATCGGCAACTCCCTCGACCTGGAGACCACCGCGCGCGAACTCCTCGACGTGGTCGTCCCCGGCTTCTGCGATCTCGCCACCGTCGACCTCTACCAGGGGCTCCTGGTCGGCGACGAGACCCCGCCGGGATTGGCCGACGGCAGCGCCGAGTTGCGCCGCGTGGCGTTCGCCAGCGCCGTCTCGGACGCGCCCTTCGTCGGCGGACCCGAACCCGTGGACGTCGGCGCCGTACACCACTACGCCTTCAACTCGCCCTGCGCGGATGCCCTGCGCACCGCCCGCCCCCGGCACATCCCCGCCGACGACGGCGGCCTGATCCAGTCCACGCTCGCCGTCCCGATGGTCGCCCACGACACCGTGGTCGGGCTCGCCCAGTTCTCCCGTACCAAGGGCAGCGAGCCGTTCGGCGAGCGCGACCGCGCCCTCGCCGTGGAGCTGGCCGCGCGCGCCGCGGTCTGCATCGACAACGCGCGCCTGTACCGCCGCGAACACGAACGCGCGCTGATACTGCAGAGGTCGCTGCTGCCGCCGGGCGACCCGGAGGCCTCCGGTCTCG
The DNA here is from genome assembly GCF_053598275.1 of Streptomyces sp. NPDC001156. Lineage (NCBI taxonomy): Bacteria > Bacillati > Actinomycetota > Actinomycetes > Kitasatosporales > Streptomycetaceae > Streptomyces > Streptomyces sp. NPDC001156. The sequence goes on from NZ_JBSFJX010000016.1 coordinate 110,625, forward strand.
ACATCGCGTGCCGCTATCTGCCGGGCAACGCGGCCACGGGGCGGCCGAGCGAGGTCGGCGGCGACTGGTTCGACGTCATCGAACTCCCCGGCCACCGCACGGCGCTGGTCGTCGGCGATGTCATGGGCCGGGGACTGCGCGCCGCCGTCGCCATGGGCGAACTCCGCACCGCCGTGAGGACCTTGGCGCAGCTGGACCTCGAACCGGCCGAGGTCCTCGCCCAGCTGGACGAGATCGCTCGTGGTCTCGGTGCCCCCGGAGGCGTCCAGCAGGCCACCCGCGCGGCCCGCAGGCCCCGGGAGGCGGACCTGTCCGAGGTCTACCTCGCGACCTGTGTGTACGCGGTCTACGACTCGGTCACACGACGCTGCACCTTCGCCAACGCGGGCCATCTGCCGCCGGTGCTCGTCGAGCCGGGTGAGCCCGCGCTGATGCTGGACGTCCCGCCCGGGATGCCGCTGGGGGTGGGCGGCGAGCCGTTCGAGGAGGTGGAGGTCGAACTGCCGGAGGGGGCGCTCCTCGCGCTCTACACGGACGGCCTGGTCGAATCCCGCGACCATCCGCTGGACGAGGGGTTGCAGGCGTTCGTGGGCGCGCTCACCGACCCCACGCAGCCGCTGGAGGACGTCTGCGACCAGATCCTCAACACCCTCAACACCCATCACGGCGAGGACGACATCGCGTTGCTGATGGCACGTGTACAGGGGCTGCCGGCCGAGTCCGTCGGCGACTGGACGCTGCCGCGCGAGCCGCGCAGTGTGGGGCGGGCCCGGGAGTACGCACGCGGCCAGCTGCTCGCATGGGACCTTGAGCCGCTGGTGGACACGACCGAGCTGCTGGTCAGCGAGCTGGTCACGAACGCCCTGCGGTACGGCGAGGGCGAGATCAGACTGCGGCTGCTGCTCGACCGGACGCTGGTGTGCGAGGTGTGGGACTCGGGCCTGGTCCAGCCGCGCCGCCGCCGCGCCCGGGACACCGACGAGGGGGGCCGCGGGCTGCAGCTGGTCGGCCTGCTCTCCGCGGCCTGGGGCTCCCGCCGCACGCCGCGCGGCAAGACGGTGTGGTTCGAACTCCCGCTGCCCGACGGCGAGAACGGACTCACGGACCCCGCGGAGGCGTTGCTGAGCCTGTTCTGAGGGGGTCCGTCGCGGCGCGCGGTACCAGTCCGGTCGTGGGAGGGCACGTCACCTCTCCCGCGCCGCCGTTGCGGTACGGGGTCTCGGCAACTGCTGCGGGGACGGGTGCCCCAGGAGCGATCGCCGAACAGGTACGTGGACCCGACCACGACGGGCATGCCGACGTCGTACGCCGTGCAGTCGATACGCGTCGGGCCGAGGGCGACCAGTTGCTCGCCACTGAGGGAGCGGGCCTCGTTCGCGGTCCAGTACCGTTCCTAGTCAGTGAGCAGGAGTGGGTCTTGTACCCAGTCCTGGTCAACTGGCGCATCCCGAACGGTGGTGGATGCACTGGTCTCCCGCGTTCGCGCCGCGTCCGGTCCCGGTGGATCGTGTCCGTGGTCCAAGGATGCGGGGGCGGGTTCCCTCACGCCCTGGGGTGCCGTGTCCGGCCTGGGCGGTCCGATGCCCCACACGATCGCTCTGGTCGTGTGGGGGCGGTGCCGTCCGTCGCCGGATGCGGTGCCCGAGGGCGCGCCTGCCGATCGCGATGCTCGCGGCATC